>NZ_JAAKDE010000015.1 GCF_013664685.1 Capillibacterium thermochitinicola | reverse complement strand
AATTCATAATTGCCAAACACACGTGAAGATATTTCCTCGTTTCCTGTACGATCATCATCTGTTAAAATTGCACATCGACAATTTAGCCTGTTTGAAGGATTTTTAGTATTAAACAACTTTGCAAAATGCTCAAAAGCAACACCATTAAGGTTAACTACCTCAATACCGTTTTTTTCAATATCATACTCATCACCCATTATTTTAGAAAAAACCGGCAACAATAAGGCTTCGGAAATTCCTTCAACCAATATTACCCCATTCGAAAAGAATAACTGACTCTTTGTTACATCTAAAAATTTGCGCAGAAATTTTTTATTTGAATCATCGAGATTTGTTTTTTTAATCGACAAGGCAAAAATTTTATCTTCTTGGTCTTGTAACACAATTAATGAATCAAGATCAGCTTTTGCTGTTATCGTTGGAGAATGTGATGTTACGAATATTTGAAATCCGCTTTTATTTAACTTATTGAGGTAGTTAAAGAAAATATTCTGGAGTTGAGGATGGAGATGGGCTTCCGGTTCTTCAATCAATAATGCTATATATGCCTCTTTTTCCAACTCTTTTTTCCGCTCTAAATCACCAAGCACAGTTGCGATATAAATGAGGTTGTTATAACCAAGCCCGTTTTGGGAAAGCTCAAAATATCTCTGGTCTTCTTCATTTTCAAGAACATCCTTACCAAAAAAAGGCATCTGGATTCTAAGGCTTTCAACAATTTTACGAAACTCCCACGGCAGAAAATCGATTTCAACGGTTTGTTCTTTCCCTTTTATTGAAAACTCATTGAGGTGCTCATTCACTTTTATTTTTCCTTTTTCAATAAGAATTTGCCAATCCTTATCATTACTTAAGACAGATCTAACTTTTTGGGCAAATACTTCTTGTTCTTTTTCATCGGGTACCAATTTTGTATATAATTCGCCAAGTCTATTTCCCCTAACAGGCCGCAACTGCTGAACGGCATCCCTCAATGCACCTAAATAAACATAGTAAATTAAATCAAGAACTTCAGGGTTAATCATCTGACCCTCATTTTCTCCACCCCATACACTATATCTAACCTTTTTAATCCCGTTTCTTTCTTGAATGAAATACCGAAAGTGAAGTTGAAGCTCTTGTTCTCCTTCATCATTTATGGCCAACAAGTCGATAAAGATACCAGCTTCTTCGGGTCTTTGAATCTTAAAATACAAATGGAATTCTATATCACTCTCTTGTGCTTTTAAATCATTCTTGTCTATATAAAAATCATCTAAAGAGACATAAATATCTCGCCATTGCTTTCCATAGCTAAAGGCAAGACGTAAAGCATCCAAGATGGTAGTTTTACCGGAGTTGTTTTCACCAATCAGAATATTTAAACCTTCGTTGAAGTAAAGCGTTGCCTCCTTTATGCAACGGAAATTTTTTATAGTCATACGCTTAAGATACATAATTATCATTCCTTTTAAAAGTATAATCATTAAAATTATTCCATAAAATCCATGTTATTCCTTCTGCAGTTTTTTAACTGCCTGTTTGACTGCTTTCTCAATACAATGAGTCAATGTAGTGTGAAAGTCTTTATAAAGTCAGATCTTGGGATAATCCTAACTTCATTTGCCTTTCCCCTTTATGGCAGGAAATATGCGGAATAAGCAGAATATCCATTAATAAATGTAAGAAATATAACTTTTTTGTAAATAAGGAGAAATTCCATGGCCCGTCTGGAAGAGTTAACCCCGGGGACGGTCGTCAACGGTCTTTTGCCCAACAAGCCGGTGACGGTTATTAATGTCCAATGGCACGGGTCCGATGTGGTTGAAGTCACCTACAAAGACAGTTCCGGCCTATTAGGTAATGAGCTTGTTTTTCGTGACCGCGAACCGGAGCTTGAAATCGCCAAAAAGAACCTTCCTTGGTCCTTTACGGGAGACGCCGCATTGTTCAAACTGGTTTCCGAAGCCTACCGGATCCGGTTGGCCTATTTATTCGATCCCTTACTGGCGGTCCATACCTCTCTGCTGGAACCGCTCCCCCACCAGATAACCGCTGTCTATGGAGAGATGCTGAATCGGCAACCCCTTCGTTTTCTGCTGGCTGATGACCCCGGCGCGGGCAAAACTATTATGACCGGTTTGTTAATTAAAGAGCTTCTGATCCGGGGCGACCTCAACCGTTGCTTGATCTGCGCCCCCGGCAACCTGGTGGAGCAGTGGCAAGACGAGCTTTACCAACGGTTTCAATTGCCTTTTACCATCATTACCCGCGAGCAAGTGGAAGCAAGTATCAGCGGCAACCCCTTTGCTGAGCTGAATTTGGTAATTATCCGCCTCGATCACGTTAGCAGAAACGAAGAGCTTCAGGCCAAACTGGAACAGACCGACTGGGATCTGATCATCTGCGACGAAGCACACAAAATGTCTGCCTCATATTTCGGCGGGGAGGTCAAATTCACCAAGCGCTACCGCCTCGGACAGCTTTTGTCCAGGATCACCCGCCATTTTTTACTGCTGACCGCCACCCCCCACAATGGAAAAGAAGAAGACTTCCAACTGTTCATGGCTTTGCTCGATCCCGATCGCTTCGAAGGCCGTTTTCGCGAAGGTGTTCACCGGACGGATGTCTCCGACCTCATGCGCCGGATGGTCAAAGAGGATCTGCTCAAATTCGACGGCCATTACCTTTTTCCGGAACGGATCGCCTACACCGTAAATTACGAACTCTCCCCGGCGGAAGCCGAATTATACAAGCTGGTCACTGACTACGTCCGGGAGGAATTTAACCGGGCGGAGGCACTAACAAACGAAGGACGCAAAGGAACCGTCGGGTTCGCCCTCACCATCCTGCAACGCCGGTTGGCCTCCTCACCGGAAGCGATTTATCAATCCCTCCGGCGCCGCCGCGAACGTTTGGAAACACGCCTGCGCGAGGAAAAACTCTTAAAGAAGGTTGCCGACCGCCTCGACGAAGAGAAATTCCTCCTCACCGATGAAGAACTGGAAGACCTGGAAGATACGCCCGAAGCCGAAATGGATACGATTGAGGCAACCATTATCGACCAGGCCACCGCCGCCCAAACCATCGCTGAACTCGAAGCCGAAATCGAAAAGCTGAAATTTCTCGAACAATATGCCCTCCGAGTCAGGAACAGCGGTAAAGACCGGAAATGGGAAGAACTCTCCCGGCTGCTTCAAAGCCCGGAGGTTATGTTTGATAAAGACAATAACCGGCGGAAACTGGTCATCTTTACCGAACACCGCGATACCCTGTTTTACCTTGCCAACCGGATTCGAACCCTGCTGGGCCGGGAGGAGGCGGTCGTTACCATCCACGGCGGGATGGGACGGGAGGAACGCCGGAAAGCCCAGGAAGCTTTCACCCAAGACAAAGAGGTTGCCATCCTACTAGCCACCGACGCCGCCGGGGAAGGGATCAACCTCCAGCGGGCCCACCTGATGGTCAATTACGACCTCCCTTGGAACCCTAACCGGATTGAACAGCGCTTTGGCCGGATCCACCGGATCGGCCAAACCGAAGTCTGTCACCTTTGGAATCTGGTGGCGATGGAAACCCGGGAGGGGGAAGTCTTCCTTCGGCTCTTCACTAAAATGGAAGAACAAAGGAAAGCCCTGGGCGGACGGGTCTTTGACATCCTGGGGAAAATCACCTTTGACAACAAACCCCTGCGTGATCTGTTGCTGGAAGCAATCCGCTACGGAGACCGGCCGGAGGTCCGTGCCCGTTTACACCAGGTCGTTGAAGATGCCTTTGACCGGGAAAAACTCCGTGCTTTAATCGAAGACCATCTCCTGGCCAAACAGACGATGGATCTGTCCCAAGTGATGACAATCAAGGCGGAGTTGGAAAGGGCACAAGCCCGCAAGCTGCAACCCCATTTCATCTCTGCTTTCTTCCTGGCCGCTTTTCAACTCTTGGGCGGCAGTTTCAAAGAACGTGAAGCCAACCGTTACGAGATTACCCATGTTCCGCTCGCCGTCAGGAGCCGGAGCCGGATAACCGGCATCGGCGGTCCGGTCCTCGTCCGGTACGAACGCGTCTGCTTTGAAAAAGAATTAATCAATCTTCCTGGGAAACCACAGGCTGTTTTCCTTTGCCCCGGTCACCCGCTGCTCGAAGCGACCATCGACCTGATTCTCGAGCGCTACCAGGAACTCCTCCGCGAGGGAACGGTCCTCGTCGACCCTAACGACCCGGGGGAAGAAATACGCCTTCTTTTTTACCTGAAACATTCTATCCAGGATGGCCAGACCGACCGTTCCGGCAAGCGCCGGATCATCTCCCGCCGGCTGCAGTTTGTCGAGATGAGAGCCGACGAAAGCGGAACCACCGCCGGTTACGCGCCTTACCTTGATTATCGTCCGCTACAGGAAGAAGAAAAACCATTATTCGCCCCCCTGCTCGAAACGGGCTGGTGGCAAAAGGGATTAGAGGAAAAGGCGATAAACTACGCTATCCAGAAGTTGGTCCCCGACCACTTGGCGGAAGTGAAAAACCGGCGCGAGGAGTTAATTTACAAGACAATTCGGGCGGTAAAGGATCGGCTGACCAAAGAGATCAATTATTGGGACCGCCGGGCACAAGAGCTGAAAGCAGATGAACAAGCCGGAAAAATTAACGCCAGAATCAATTCGGAAAAAGCCCAGCGACGGGCGGACGAACTCCAGGCCCGTCTCAAAAAACGCCTTTCCGAACTGGAAGAGGAACTCCGGATCTCTCCCTTGCCACCGGTCCTGATCGGCGCCGCCCTGGTCGTCCCTATCGGGTTACTGGAAAAGCAACAGGGGATAATAAGCGACACTCCCGATGCCGCGGCAAGAGCAAAAATTGAAAAGATCGCGATGGAAGCCGTGCTAGCTGCCGAGAAGAAGCTCGGTTGCGCGCCGAAGGATGTCAGCCGTGAAAACCGGGGTTATGACATAGAATCTCGAAACCCGGCTACCGGTAAGTTACGCTTTATCGAGGTCAAAGGGCGAGTTGCCGGGGCACGGACGGTTACCGTCACTAAAAATGAAATACTGACCGGTTTGAATAAACCCGACGATTTTATCTTAGCCATTGTCCTGGTAGACGGCGAAGAACACCAGATTTATTACATCCGTAAACCCTTCACACAAGAACCCGGGTTCGGGGTGGAAAGCATCAATTTTTCCCTGACAGATTTGCTTTCAAAAGCCACCGGACCGTTATTATAAAAAAGGAGCCTCAAACCATGACTGTTAAGAAAAAACTAATCGAAGTCACGCTTCCCCTTGAGACTATCAACCGCGAATCCGCCCGGGAAAAATCCATCCGGCACGGGCACCCTTCCACCCTCCATCTTTGGTGGTCACGTAAACCCTTGTCTACCTGCCGGGCGGTTTTATTCGCTTCCTTGGTGGACGATCCTTCCGTTCACCCTGAGAAATTCCCCTCTGTAGCAGAGCAACAAGAAGAACGGGAAAGGTTGTTCAAAATCATTGAAGACCTGGTGAAATGGGAAAACATCAACAATGAAAAGGTACTTAATAGAGCAAGAGAAGAAATTTTAAAATCAACGGGCGGCAATCCCCCGCCGGTACTGGATCCTTTCTGCGGCGGGGGTTCTATCCCCTTGGAAGCCCAAAGGCTCGGCCTCGAAGCCCATGGTAGTGACCTAAACCCGGTGGCGGTTATGATCACGAAGGCCTTAATCGAAATCCCCCCGAAATTTGCCGGAAGACTGCCGGTCAACCCCCAAGCCCGCTCCTCAGAACTGAGTAAAGGCAGTTGGCCGGGAGCACAGGGTCTCGCCGCCGATATTCGCTATTATGGTGAATGGATGCGGGAGGAAGCAGAAAAACGCATCGGTCATCTTTACCCCAAAGTCAAGCTCCCTCCGGAATATGGCGGCGGGGAAGCGACCGTAATTGCCTGGTTGTGGGCGAGGACGGTGCAATGCCCCAACCCGGCCTGCGGCGTAAGAATGCCATTAGTAAGTTCCTTTTGGTTGTCAACGAAGAGAGGGGAAAAAGCCTGGGCCCAACCGGTTATCGACCAGGAAAAAAAAGAAGTGTGCTTTAAGGTTAGAACCGGTGATGGAGCCCCTCCAAAAGGCACAGTGAACCGACAGGGCGCTAAGTGCATCTTCTGTAATTCGCCCGTTCCCTTCGCGCATATACGAAAAGAAGGGCAGGCCAGGCGGATGGGTAGTCAATTAATGGCGATCGTTGCAGAAGGTAATAACCGGCGAGTATATTTATCATCCGATGATAAACACGCTTCAATTATAGCTGGATTAAAACCAAGTTGGAAACCTGACCAGGAATTACCCTACAACCCACGAGACTTTAAAACACCTAATTATGGAATGGTAAATTTTGGCGACCTTTTTACCCCCCGACAACTCACCGCCCTGACCACTTTTAGCGATCTGGTGACGGAGGCCGGAGAGAAAATCTATCACGACGCGGTTGCCGCCGGTTACCCGGATGACGTGGTTGGTCTGGAAGAAGGAGGAAGTGGGGCACGGGCGTATGCGGAGGCAGTCTGTGTTTATTTGGCTTTTGGGGTCAATAGATTGGCAGATCGGTGTTCTTCTATTTGTTCATGGGATATTGGATATACCAAAATCCGCAACACCTTTGCCCGTCAAGCCATCCCCATGACATGGGATTATGCCGAAGGTAATCCCTTTAGTGCTTCAACAGGGAATTTTTTGGGCGCTATTGAATGGGTGGCAAAAGTTGTCGAATCTTCCCCTTGTACCGAACCGGGATACGCTCAACAATATGATGCTGTCGAAGCTATCACGTTAATAAATAAGCCGCTTATCTCCACCGACCCTCCTTATTACGATAACATCGGGTACGCTGATCTGTCTGACTTCTTTTACATCTGGCTCCGCCGTTCGTTAAAGAACATGTTTCCATCAGTTTTAAGTACTCTCCTGACACCGAAAGAAAAGGAGTTGGTAGCTACTCCCTATCGTTTTGATGGCAGCAAAGAAAAAGCGAAAGAATTCTTTGAAACTGGTCTGGAAAGAGTCTTTACCCGTATGCGGGAGAATCATCATCCTGATTATCCATTAACCCTCTATTATGCCTTTAAACAGTCTGAAGTTGATGATAGTGATGGTAAAAATGGCACTTCACCTATTGCCTCAACCGGTTGGGAAACCATGCTGGAAGGTTTAGTTGAAGCGGGATTTAGCATTACTGGCACCTGGCCCATGCGCAGCGAATTAAGTAACCGTACTGTGGCCAGAGGCGCAAACGCCCTCGCTTCCTCCATCGTTCTCGTCTGCCGGCCCCGTCCGGAGAACGCGCCGTCCATCTCCCGGCGGGAACTGATCACCGCCCTGAAAAAAGAGCTGCCGGAGGCCTTGCGCCAACTGCAGCAGGGAAATATTGCCCCGGTCGACCTGGCACAGGCGGCGATTGGCCCTGGCATGGCCGTCTTTTCCCGGTACGCTCAAGTCCTGGAGGCGGACGGATCACCGATGCCGGTGCGTACCGCCCTGCAAATCATTAACCAACTCCTGGATGAATTCCTCGCCGAACAGGAAGGGGAATACGACCCGGAAACCCGCTGGGCGGTTGCCTGGTTTGAACAGATGGGGCATAAGGAGGGTCTGTTTGGCACGGCGGAAACCCTCTCCAAAGCCAAGAACACCAGTATCCAAAGGATGGTTGATCGCGGTTTTCTAGAGGCGAAAGCCGGGAAAGTCCGTCTGTTAAGGCGGGAGGAGTTCCCCGTTCCCCTGGAGGACTTTTTGAAAAATTCCCCGACCGTCTGGGAAGTAACCCAGCAGTTAACCCGGGTCCTGATGGAAGAGGGCGAATCCGCCGCCGCGCTTTGGCTGGAAAAATTGGGGGCCTTGAGCGAAGGAGCCCGGAGTCTCTCCTATTATCTGTACTCGATCTGCGAACGCAAAGGATGGGCCCAGGAGGCGCTGGCCTACAACACCCTGGTCACCAGTTGGCCTCGCCTGCGCAGCATTATTATAAATAAGTATAAACAGCAACAACAAGGTGCTTTAGCCCTCAATACGGGGGAAGGAGGTACAACAGATGGCGCTGAGTAATTACGAACGGGTCGGGAGGGCCCTAAAGATCCTCCGCAAAGGTCTGTTACCATTTATCTACCGGGAACTGAAAGCCTTTTATAAAAACGATTGGTGGCAACAAGGGGTTGAACCTTCCTTAACCGGAGCAATCGGACTCGAAGCACAAACCATGTCCGGAACAGAGACGGAACGCTTGGCAGCTTTGGATATTCAAGCCTTGCTGGTTGTCATGTGGGAAAACTGGAACAAGGTCTTCATGAACAAGCTGGGGCATGTCGGGCGCTCTTACGTAAGCGAACTGCGGGAGGTCCGAAACCGGTGGGCTCACCAGCAGCCTTTTACTTTGGAAGATACCTACCGGGCCTTTGACACCATGATGCGTCTCCTGGAAATGATCTCCGCACCGGAAGCAGAAAGTATCCGGAAATTCCTCCGCCAACTCATGCGAATCCGTTATGAGGAAGAAACCAAACGGGAATTAAAAAAACAAACGGAAGTTGCCACCCAAACCCATACCCTGGCGGGACTAAAGCCGTGGCGGGAGGTGGCCACTCCCCACCCAGACGTGGCCGGCGGCCGGTACCAGCAGGCAGAGTTTGCCGCCGACCTGGCCCAAGTGATCACCGGTGAAGCCGAGGACGAGTACAAGAACCCACAGGAGTTCTTCCGCCGGACTTATCTCACGGAAGGACTCTCCCACCTTCTCACGCTGGCCTTGAAGCGGCTCTCCGGAAACGGCGGCGAACCGGTGGTCGAACTGCAGACCAATTTCGGCGGGGGGAAAACCCACTCCATGATTGCCCTCTATCATCTGTTCAGCGGCAATCTGACCGGAGGCGAAGCCCTCGGTATGGAAGAGATTTTGCAAAATTCCGGCGTCACCCAATTGTGCAAGGCGAACCGGGCGGTGCTCGTCGGCACCAAACTAAACCCGGCGGTCGGCGCGAAAAAACCGGAAGGAATAACCGTTAACACCATGTGGGGCGAAATGGCCTACCAACTGGGCGGAGTTGAGGGCTATAACCTGGTGGCGGAGAATGATCAATCCGGCACCAGTCCGGGTTCGGATACTTTAAAAGAACTCTTTGACCGCTACAGTCCGGTCCTGGTCTTAATCGACGAGTGGGTCGCTTACGCCCGGCAGCTTTATCATGTCGACGGTCTGCCCGCCGGCTCCTTTGAAGCCAATATGACTTTTGCCCAGGCTTTAACCGAGGCGGCGAAACGTTCGCCCCGGGCAATGGTGGTGGCCAGTATCCCCGCTTCCGACATTGAAATCGGCGGTGAGGGAGGCCGGGCGGCTCTGGAGCGCATCCGCAATACTTTTGGCCGGATTGAGGCGGTCTGGAAACCGGCCAGTGCTGAAGAGAGCTTTGCCATTGTACGCCGGCGGCTTTTTGAACCGATCACCGACTATGCGGCCCGTGACGCGGTCTGCCGGGCCTTTGCCGACATGTACCGGCAAAACCGGGGGGACTTCCCCAGCGAGTGTCTAGAAGGGGATTATGAGCGGCGTTTAAAAGAAGCCTATCCCATCCACCCGGAACTCTTTGACCGGTTATACCAGGACTGGTCCACTCTGGAAAGGTTTCAGCGTACGCGGGGGATTTTGCGCCTAATGGCGGCCGTAATCCATGACTTGTGGGAGCGGCAGGACCGTTCGCTCCTAATTATGCCGGGGACCATCCCCCTTGATTCGTCGGCTGTGCACTTTGAAATTACCAGACATCTGCCCGACGGCTGGGGACCGATTATCGATACGGATGTGGACGGCGTGGCCAGCAAACCGCTTGCCCTGGACCGGGACAACCCCAACCTGGGCCGTTATTCCGCCTGTCGCCGGGTGACCCGGACGATCTTCGTGGGAAGCGCCCCCTCCGTCGCCGCCCAACGGGTCCGCGGCATTGAGGAGGTCCGTATCAAACTCGGCTGTGTCCAACCGGGCGAAGTCCCGGCCATTTTTGGGGATGCCCTGCGCCGTTTGAGTGAGCAACTCACTTACCTTTTTGGCGACGGCAACCGCTATTGGTTCGATACAAGACCCAGTGTCAACCGGATTGCCGCCGACCGAGCGGTCCAGTACCGGCCGGAAGAAGTCGAGCAGTTCATCATTGAACAGTTACGCAAAACCTGTCCCCGGGGTGAATTTGGCGCCGTCCATATCGCTCCGTCCGTGTCCAACGATGTCCTTGATGAACAAACAGTCCGCCTGGTTATTCTCGGCCCGGACGCACCGTATTCCGCCAAAAGCGGGGAGCGGACCGCCCTCGACAAAGCCCAAAAGATCCTGGATGAAAGGGGCTCCAGTCCGCGCCTGTACAAAAACATGCTGGTTTTTATCGCCCCCGACCGGAACCGCCTGGTCGAACTGGAACAGGCGGTCCGGCAGTTCCTGGCCTGGCAGTCGATTGAGGCGGACCGGGAAAACCTGAACCTGGACACTTTCCAACTGAAACAAGTGGAACTGGGCTTGAAGAATGCTAGCACGATGGTGCAAACGAGGATGGAGGAGACCTTTAACTGGTTATTGGTTCCCACCCAGGAGAACCCGGCCCATTACGAAGTTACCTGGAATGTAACCCGGTTGAACGGAGCAAGGGGTACATTACCTGAGAAAGCTGCTGCAAAACTAAAGGCGGACGAACAGATCATCACCCGCTGGTCGCCGGCGTTATTACGAATGGAGCTTGATAAATATCTCTGGAAAGATCAACCCCATATCAATCTGAAACAACTATGGGATTATTTCAGCACCTACCTGTATTTGCCAAGACTGGTTGATACCGATGTTTTACTGGATACCATCAAGGAGGGGCTAACAAGTAAAGACTTTTTTGCCTATGCCGCACGGGTCGATGAAAACGGAAGGTATCTAGGTTTAAAGTTTGGAACCAGTACTGACAATATTGTTATTGACCGCGAAGCGGTGCTTGTTAAACCGGAGGTGGCAAAAGAACAGATAGAAAGAGAAACCAAGCAGGAATCAGAAGGGCCCGGCTCAACGACAGAAGAGGTTAAAGACCCTCCATCAACGAGGGAGACAGGGGAAACTGATGAGAAAAAGGAAGAGGAGATAAAACCAAAAGCGAAGAGATTTTATGGGGAGGCTGTGCTTGACCCGCACCGGGTCGGGAGGGATGCCGGGACGATTGCCGAAAATGTTATTCAACATTTAACATTAGAAGAGGGCGCCGAGGTAACAGTGACCCTGGAGATTCAGGCCATCATCCCCAAAGGCGCCGGAGAACACACAGTCCGCACTGTAACCGAAAACTGCCGGGTCTTAAAGTTCAAGACCTATGAGTTTGGGGAGGAGTAAATGGCTGCTCCCTTTGGAATTGAAATAGCTATTATTGAAACAGCCACATTAAAAAACTTAGGCTGTTTTTTTTTTCGTCCTCCCCTTCGTTACATACCACCACGGAACGAGGCAAACCGGGATAACTGAACGTTTAATGAGAGAAATACGGCGCCGGACCCGAGTTGTCGGTAGCTTTCCGGATGGGCACTCGGCATTAATGCTAGTCTGTGCCTGGTTACGACATGCCCACCGCTTTCGGTATATCCAACAAATATTACTCTTCCGCCAGCTGCACATCTTTTTTCCACAACCATTAATACCCATAAGGATGTCGCTGGTGCCACCGCCAGGCAGTCGCGATGATCCGGTCCAACTCCGGATACTTCGGTTTCCAACCCAGTTCCGCCTGGATCTTCGCCGACGACGCAACCAAAACCGCCGGATCCCCCGGCCGCCGCGGCGCATCGATGACCTTAATCTCTTTCCCCGTCACCCGGCGGGCCGTCTCGATCACTTCTTTATTGGAGTAGCCCTGGCCATTGCCCAGGTTATAAATGGTCGATTCCTTCCCGCCGGCAAGGGCTTCCAAGGCCAACAGATGGGCCTGGGAAAGATCGGCCACATGAATATAGTCGCGGATGCAAGTCCCGTCCGGGGTCGGATAGTCCGTCCCGTACAACTGGATATGCTCCCTAACTCCCAAAGCTGTTTTTAGGACGATGGGAATCAGGTGGGTTTCCGGGTCATGGTCTTCACCGATCTCCGCTTCCGGATCGGCACCAGCCGCGTTAAAGTAACGCAGTGAGATATACCGCAAGCCATAAGCCTCCTCGTAAAAGCGGAGCATTCCTTCAAAGGTCAATTTAGAAAAGCCGTAGGGATTGGTGGGGTTTTTCGGGTGATCCTCGGGAATGGGAACCCGTTCCGGTTCCCCGTAGACGGCGGCGGTTGACGAAAAAACAATATATTTCACTCCACTGGCCACCATCGCATCCAATAAAACTTGGCCATTGGCGATATTGTTCCGGAAGTATTTGGCCGGGTTATGCACCGACTCCCCAACCAAACTATGGGCGGCCAAATGAATCACCGCCTCGATCTTTTCTTTCGTCATCAACTCTGTCACCAGATCAAACTGGTTGATGTCCCCTTGCACAAAAGTCCCCCGCAGAACGGCTTCCCGGTGTCCCTTGACGAGATTGTCCAGGACCACCGGTTCGTGCCCTGCCCGGGCCAGGTCTAATGCAACTTGACTGCCTATATAACCGGCCCCTCCGGCCACCAGCACTTTCATGCTTCTCACCCCAATCCTATAAAATCTCTGCGCCGTTGGCGGCCGTACTGACATAGACTTGGGCTTCCATCCCGGTTCGCTTGCGGTATTCCGGCAGAACCCGCCGGGTGAATTCGTCGACGGCACCGGCATGAATAAGGTTTACCGTACACCCACCAAACCCGCCGCCGGTGATCCGGGCGCCCAAAACTCCTTCCACTTTACGCGCCAACGTTACTAAGAGATCTATTTCGGCACAACTTACCTCGTAATCCTCCCGTAACGAATCATGGGATTGGTTGAGCAACTCGCCAAAGAGCCTTAAATCACCGGCTTTAAGCGCCGGAACGCTCCTTAAAACCCGTTCATTTTCGGTAATCACATGGCGACAACGCTTGTAAATCACGGGAGCCATCCTGGTCTGACAAGCCGCGAGCATGTTTAAATCCGCATCGCGTAACGCCTTTACCGATGGAAACTCAGCGGCCAAAACCCGCACCCCGATTTCACATTCCTGCCGCCGGCGGTTATATTCGGAATCAACCAACCGATGTTTGACACCGCTGTGGCAGACCAGGATCCGGTAGTCCCCCAGTTCAAGAGGGATCCGTTCGTAATCCAAGGTTCGACAGTCAATCAACAGCGCATGGTCTTTCTGCCCGAGGAGGGAGATAAACTGGTCCATAATTCCGCATTTCATCCCCACAAAATCATTCTCCGCCCTTTGGCAAAGTAAAGCCAGTTCCGGCAGGGCAAAGTCAAACCCGGTCAGGTGCTTAACGGCAACGGCGGTTGCCACTTCCAAAGCGGCGGAAGAACTTAAACCGGAACCCTGCGGAATCGTTCCCAAAAAAGCGATCTCCATTCCGCACAGCTTTACGCCGGCCTCTTGCAGCGCCCACAGCACCCCCCGGAGATAATTGCTCCAGTGTTCTTCGGGATCATACGCGATGGGATCCGCCAAGGAAAAGGCCACGGTCCTCTCCAAATCGCACGCATGAATCCGGACCAGTTGGTCCGGGCGTTTTCGTGCCGCCATCACAATATCAAAGTTAATCGCCATCGGAAAAACATACCCGTCGTTATAGTCGGTATGCTCCCCAATAAGATTAACGCGGCCCGGTGCCCGCACAATGGTAAGCCCGTTCGCATCCCCGAATACCTTGGCAAAAGCCTCCGTGACAACTGCAACCTCTTGCTTCATCAGTATTCCCCCCTGTCCAAACGGGCCACCTCATCGAGATTCAGGGGCCCAACTCCCCGTAGTTCGGCGGCCTTCTCTTCCGCCAGTGTATCATTGATAAAACTCCCGGCCCCGGATTCACACCCGGCCAAAAACTTCAGTTTTTGGGCTGTCCGGTGCGGGGGATAAAACTCAAAATGAAGATGATAATGGGGATAACGCCCTCCGTCCGTTGGGGCTTGATGCACAACCATTATGTATGGAAAGGAAAAGTTGAAGAGGGCATCATACTTCAAGAGTAATCCTTTCAAAACCAAGGCTAAATCAGACCGGTCTTCGGCCGTAAGCTCCGCCATGGAAGCCAAGTGTTTTTTCGGCGCCAGATACACTTCGTAAGGAAAACGGGCAAAAAAGGGAATAAAAGCAACAAACCGCTCACCCTCAAAAACAAGGCGCCGCCCGTCCTTATACTCCTCCTCCAATGTTGAGCAGAAGAGGCATTTCCCCTGCCGGGCGTAGTACTTTTCGGAAGCGTTCAGTTCCGTTTGGATCTTCGGCGGTATGTAAGGAAAGGCGTAGATCTGACCGTGGGGATGATGAAGCGTAACCCCAACCGCTTCCCCTTTGTTTTCAAAGATAAAAACATACTTGATCTCGCTCCGGGCCCCCAATTCTTCATACCGGTCCTGCCAGACCCGGATCAGATTACGAATCCGCCCCACCGGCATGGTTGCCAAGCTCCCCGTGTGCTTGGGCGAATAAAGGACAACTTCACAGATGCCGACCGCCGGCGCCACCGGGGAGATCGCCGTCGGTTCGACGGCGGGTTCGGGCGGGACTCTTTGCAACGACGGAAACTTGTTCTCAAAAACCACAATATCGTAATCATCCCTTGGTACCTCCGTTGGAAACCCGCCGGGCTTGGTCGGACATAAAGGACAGTAGTCTTTCGGGGGAAGAAAGGTCCGGTCTTGCCGGTGGGTGGCGGTGATCACCCACTCCTCTAAAAACGGATGCCAACGTAACTCAGACATTTTTCATTTCCTTTCTTCGTCTTTTTCCTGTTTTGCCTCTTTGTCAACCGACTTGGAAGCAAAATCATAGAAAATTAGATAACGACCATCACTTTTGGTTATAACTTTCTTATTAAATGTTCCTTCCTGGGCCATCCCCCGCTCCCCCTCTTTTTCCTTTCTATGACCGATCCTAAACCAATTCCACCGGTAAACCGGCTTCTTGTATCAACCGTACCTGTTCCGGATCGGCCTGGTCATCCGTGATCAGTAAATCAAAATCGTCAAGGTCTCCTACTTTGGCGCGGGCTACATTCCCGATCTTACTGGAATCAGCCACCAAAATCTGTCGGCGTGATGCTTTAAGGAAGCGGTTCTTCATTTCCGCTTCCGGAATGTTCACATTGGTCACCCCATAACGAACATCAATTCCATTAGCCCCAATAAAAGCAATGTCCGCATGGACGCGTTCAAGTACAAGATCGGCATAAGGATTCACCAGTGAATGTTGGGTCGCACGCAGGGTCCCGCCCGTCACGATCACGGTAATCTGCGCATAATTCTCCAACCAGGTGGCCACATTTAAAGCGTTGGTCACAACGGTAAGATCCTTGTACCGGACAAGTTGGCGCGCCACTTCCATCACGGTCGTCCCCACATCAAGGATGACGGTATCCCCATCGGAAACCAGTTGCGAAGCACGCCAACCAATCCTTCTCTTCTCTTCCGGAAAGGATAATTCCTCATCCTGATAAGCCCGCTCATAACCGGTCTTGGGATTTAGGATCGCACCACCGTGGGTCCTGAACAGTAAACCCTGCTTTTCAAGGACATCAAGGTCCATTCTGATCGTAACCTCTGAGACAGCAAGTTGCTTCGCCAGATTCGCCACGCGGCATCTTCCTTGTTCGTTCAGGATCTCCAGGATCTTCTTCCGTCGTTCTTCTGGAAACATCCTACCACCTCTACTTTGATTTTACGATTGTTTTCTTTTTTTGTCAATTATTTTATGTTTTTCCCGAACAGTATTTCGTTCGAAAATAAAACTGCACGCGCAGCAATAAAGTGGCTTTTGCGCCAAAACCTTCTCTTTACAGCTTAAACTGTTTAACCATGTTTTGGAGTTCCAACGCCATCCTGGAGAGAATTGAGGCCGAGTTCAAAGCCTCTTCCAGGCTGGCAACTTGTTCTTCCGTGGAAGCCGCCACCTCTTGACTGCGCTGCAAAGACTGTTCGGCAATCGTTGCAATGCTGAGACTGTCTTCTTCCACTTTCCGGATCTCCGTCTTCATTCTTTCCAGTTCTTGGTTGATCGCTTTAATCTGGGCATTTACACGCCCAAGACAATGAGCCCGACAAGGCGGGAACGCAATCCCAATTCGGCGTTGACCACATGGTAGTAACTTAATTCGGTAACTCCTGATCAGGTTGGGAATCTCCTGAGCAGGCGCGATAATATTGTTGGCAATGACGGTCGTTTCCACCATAACTTGCATCTGGTTAATAATTCCGCGCAGCGCCCAATAGGAGGCAATGCTGACCCCTCCAATTACCAGGATTACAACAGCAAACCTCGAGAGCAGTTTGGTTCGCAAGGAAGAAGACTTGAAGAAGGGTTTGATTTTCCACATTTGAAGACCCTCCTTTTATAGAGGAAAGTTTCCGGCAAAAGGAAAAATAAGGGGGAACCAGGGTATAGCCCCTTTCTTCCCCCGTTTTATTTGTGGTAAACCCGTCTCATGCAAACAACTCCAGTAACTTGCGGTTTATTTCCTTCTCCGGTATTTACGGATGTCAAACGCAACCGCCGCGACGATAATCAGACCCTTGATAATCATCTGCCAGTACGGGTTAACGTTAATAAAGGTGAGGCCATAGTTGATCACACTGAAAATCAGAACCCCGGCCAACACCCCGGGCACTTTACCAATCCCGCCGGTTGCCGACACGCCACCGACGACACAAGCGGCGATGGCGTCCAATTCGTACCCTGTCCCGTAGTTATTGGTCGCGCCGCCGGTGCGCCCCGCCTCCAAGACACCGGCCAAACCATACAAGGCGCCCGCCATCGCGTAAACCACCATTAAGTTCTTGCCAATATTGATACCGGAAACCCGCGCTGCTTCAACGTTACCACCGATGGCGTAAACGTTCTTCCCGAATTGGGTCTTATTGGCGATAATCCAAACCACGACCGTAACAACCGCCGCAATAATGACAATATATGGCAAAGAGTACAAACCTTCACCGATCGCGCCGGTTCCCAGTTCAGTCAGGGAACGGTTTAAGCCTCCGATCGGTTGGGAGTTGTTGGGGGGTAAATCAAAATAGATCGAGTTGGCCCCATAAATGATTACCTGCATCCCTAAAGTGGCAATAAAGGGCGGTACCCCAAACCTGGCCACAATAAAACCATTAATCAAGCCCGCCAGCAAGCAGATGGCAACGGCGATTAAGATCGGCAGGATCAGGGGGAGCTGGGGGAGATCCGGATAAAAACGCCGGAGGTAGTCGGGAGACTGCAGCAAAGAAGCGGTAATAACCGCCGCCAGCCCGACCGCTCGTCCCGCGGAAAGGTCAACCCCGCCGGTAAGGATGATAAAGAAGATCCCCAAAGCAATGATGACACGGGTGGACGACTGGATCAGAATATCGCGCAGACAAACAATGGAGATAAACCTTGGGTCGATAAAGGCAATTCCGATGATCAGCAGGATCAGCACTATATAAATGGCATTCATCGTGATAAAGTTCTTGATCTTACGCGACTCGATTAGGCGCATTATTTACCCTCCTTGTGGTTAAGCCATAAATTTAGTGGCCAACCTCATAATGTTTTCCTGCGTCGCCTCTTCCCCGGAAACAAAACCGGACAGGCGTCCTTCACACATAACCATGATGCGGTCCGCCATCCCGATCAGCTCCGGCATCTCCGACGAAATAAATATTATACTCTTCCCCTGTTTCGCCAGGTTGGCCATGATCGTGTAAATCTCGTATTTCGCCCCGACGTCAATGCCACGGGTCGGCTCGTCCAGCAACAAGATCTCCGGTTCGGTCAAGAGCCAGCGGGCAAAGAGGACTTTCTGTTGATTACCGCCGGAGAGGTCCTGGATCAATGTTTTTAGCGAGGGCGTTTTAACATCGAGCATCTCAACAGCCCGCTTTGCTTCCGCCCGCCGGACGCTGTCATCCAACAGTTTGTTGCGTTTTACATATTTAGGCAGATTGGCAATGCAGGTGTTCTCCAAAATATCCAAGACCGGAAAGATACCCGTTGCACGCCGTTCTTCGGTCAAAAGGGCCATCCCCAGTTTTTTCGCCGTGATCGGCGAGTTGATCTTGACCTCTTTTCCTTTATAAAAAATCCGACCACTTTCCACCGCGCGCAAACCGAATAAAGCTTCAATCAGTTCGGTCCTTTGCGCACCTACCAAGCCGCCGATACCAAGGATTTCGCCATGATATAATTCGAAACTAATATCCTTGAAAGATTTAAAAATGGGGGAAGTTAACCCTTCAACGCGTAAGATCACTTCCGTGCTGGGTTTACTTTCCCGCGGAGGGAAGCGATTGGTCAGCGGGCGCCCCACCATTCTGGAGATGATTAAATCGTTGGTCAATTCGGCTGCCGGCCAATCCCCAACCTTTTTCCCGTCCCGTAAAATTGTGACTTCATCTGCAATCTTCAAGATCTCCTCAATTTTATGGGAAATATAAATAATTGCCACACCACGGTTTTTAAGATCCCGAATAATCTCAAAAAGTCGTTTCACCTCATGCTCGGTCAAAGAAGAACTGGGTTCATCCATAATTATGACCTTGGCGTCGTAGGAA
Organism: Capillibacterium thermochitinicola; assembly: GCF_013664685.1. Classification (NCBI taxonomy): domain Bacteria; kingdom Bacillati; phylum Bacillota; genus Capillibacterium; species Capillibacterium thermochitinicola. Next base: position 123,396 of record NZ_JAAKDE010000015.1, on the reverse strand, counting down.
ACAGCCCGCGCAATCTCTAACAACTGGATCCGGGATACGGACATCCTTCCGACAATCTCTTTCGGATCAATATCCATCCGCAGATTATCAAAGAGTTCTTTTGTATCCCGGTACATTTTACGCTCGTCAATAAAGGTAAACGGCCCGATCCTTTTCAGCGGAAACCGGCCGAGCCAAATATTCTCCATCACATTGCGGTGGAGGTTGGAATGCAGCTCCTGGTGAATCATGGAAATACCATGATCCAACGCCTCTTTGGCGTTTTGAATCTCTACTTTTTTGCCGTTGATAATGATTTCCCCGGCATCGGGTTTATACAAACCAAATAAGCACTTCATCAGCGTCGACTTACCGGCGCCATTTTCCCCCATCAAAGCATGCACCGTACCCGGTCGCACTTTGAACGTTACGCCATCCAACGCCTTAACGCCTGGAAACTCTTTTGAGATATTGTTCATTTCAAGAACGTATTTATCATTATTCACATCATAACGCCCCCTGTCATCTCTTCTCCCTGATCCTTTTTGAGAGAGAGCAAGGGAGCAAATTTGCGCAATTGCCCCCTTGCCCCTACCGTTACGTTATGTCTAACTCAGGATCTGCTGCTTATCCAAGTCGGATTATAAGGCGTCTTGCCAGTTTTCAATTGTAATCTTCCGGTACGGAATCCAGACGTATTTCCCATCAGTAATTTCATAACCGGTGTTTTCTTTGGTCGGTGTTTTGCCTTGGGCTAAAACATAGGCCAGTTCAAGGGTGGCCTTCCCTTGGTTCTTCGCATCATTAAGGACGGTACCGAGCAGAGTTCCTTCCTTCAAGGCCTCCAGAGCCGGAGCAGTCGCGTCCACACCGACAACCGGCATGTACTTGCCGCCCCTGAAATAACCGGCCGCCCGTAGAGCTTCGATTGCGCCTAACGCCATATCGTCGTTGTTGGCAAAGACGGCTTCAATTTTGTCGCCATGGCTGGCTAAGAACGCCGCCATTTTTTCTTGCCCGTTAACCCGGTTCCACATCGCAGTGTCTTGCGCGAGGCATTGCACTTTGATCCCGGCATCGGTAACCGCTTTAATAGAATACTCGGTCCTTAGCTCGGCATCTTGGTGCCCGGGTTCTCCTGTCAGCATGACGTACTGCAGAACACCGTCGCCATTCTTGTCGGCTTCCGGATGTGCTTTCCAGTAGTCAACGATTAATTGCCCGGAGATTGTCCCGGATTCCTCGGCTCTTGCCCCTACGTAGTAAACTTTATCCCATTTTTGCATATCATCGGGGAAGGGTTCCCGGTTAAAGAAGACCACCGGAATATTGGCCCTCTTGGCTTTGTCGATGATCACGCCGGCCGCGGCGCGGTCCACCGGGTTAATGGCCAGAGCATCCACTCTTTTGGTGATAAACAGATCGATGCGGTCGTTCTGAATCGGTTGAGAATTCTGGCTGTCAACCATCTCTACTCTGGCTTTGCCTTTAGCCGCCTCTAAAATGGCATTCCGCACTCCCGTCATGAAGGTATCGTCAAATTTATAGATCGCGCAACCGATATTAACTTGACGAGCAGCCATCCCTGAAACCGAAACCACTAACAACATGACCAAGAAGAGAAAGAGAACCGTCCGTTTCACTCAAAAACCCTCCTGACTTTTTATTTTTTTCCCCGGAAAGGTAAACGATCCCATTTATTCCCTGGCATCCCCTCCTTTCAAATTTATATTTTGATGGTTTCAAAATAACAAACAAACTGAAACCAATTGAAAGAAACTATAAATTATATTCCTCCCCAACCTTTCCATTCCTTCTTTTTGTAACGAAAATTTTTTCTTTTATTAAATACAAGGTAACTTAACCTTTCGATCTTCTTTCGTTTATACAAAAAAAGACCGGGTTTTCATGTTTCCCCGGTCTCTTTGTATACTGCTCTGCTTAGCTGCGAAGGAAAGAGCATCTTTACTTGGATTATTGCCGCGTTACTTACTTCATTGGGTAGAAAAGACGTTGCAATGACCAAACAATAATTTTTTGTTTATTCCCTGGTACGACTGTAAAAGGACCATTACTTTCCCTTTTTTTCGACCTATGCCGCGTTGCTTGAGAACAGAGCGGTATTACATACTCATATTAGCAGCTAAAAGCGGGATTGTAAACTAAAAGATAATACCTGAAATAAAGTTTATTCCCGGTGTTGTGACATAATGTAATACCCTTTGTTTTATGTCCCTCCTTCCCGTCACCTTCAATGCCTCCTTTGACCAAAACGACCCGGTCGTTGGCGGTTTCCTGCACATTTTTTTCGTAAAGCTGCGGAAAAACCAGTACTTCGATGGCGCCCAAAAACGGTTGACTGGAGCGTCTTCCAGTCCGTCGTCCACCGTTTTTTTTATTTATCCCTTAATGGCGCCAGCCGCCACCCCTTTAATGATGTACTTCTGCAAGGCCAGATAGAAGACGACAATCGGCGAAGCCGACAGGACCAAAGAGGCCATGGCCAGGGCCATCTCCTTCCGGTACATCCCGAAGAAAATGTGTTGCGCCAACTGCAAGGTGGAGCGGCTCGGGAGAATAATGAGGGGTAAGAGAAAGTCGTTCCAGATCCAGAGCACATCAAGGATGGCAATGGTGGCGTGGATCGGCCCCAAAAGCGGAAAGACCAGCCGGAAGAAGATGGTGATCACCGACGCCCCGTCAATCGCCGCCGATTCCTCGATTTGCACCGGAATTGTCTTAATAAACCCATGGTACATAAAGACCGCCAACGGACAACCAAGCCCGATGTAAATCGGGATAATCCCCAAAACATTCTTTAAGTTCAGTTTGGTCGCGGTTACATTGAGCGGAATCATGACGGTTTGGAAGGGGACCACCATATTGAAGACAAACAGGAAATACAGCGCCCAGCTAAGCTTGCTGCGGGTCCGGACCAGAATGTACGCGGCCATTGAGCTGACCAAGATGATCCCGATCGTACTCAATGCCGTAATCACAAAAGTATTCCCGATGACCACCGGAAAGTTAATCTCTTTCCAGGCCTGAACGTAATTGTCAAGACCAAAATGTTTTGGCATGGCCAGCGGATTCAAGGCGATCTCGGCGTCGCTTTTAAAGGAGTTGATCAGCGTCAAGAACACTGGGAACAAAAAGGCGAAAGCCGCCAGGAACATCACGATCTCCAAAACGATCCAGCCTAACTTCTTATAGTCAGTATCTTTTTTTTCCAGACGCATTAACTCTTCCATCATCGGCTGCTTCGCCGTTGGCAGCTTCGCCATCATAATTCCACCTCCCGTTTTTTCATCAGGGACAACTGGATACTGGTCAGAATAATGATGATCACGCAAAGGAGAATGGCTTTCGCCGTGGCATAGCCATACCGGTTTTGCATAAAAGCCGTTTTGTAAATGTCAATCACGATCGAAGTGGTGGCGTAACCCGGTCCGCCCTGGTTCAGGGCCCACAAGATATCAAAGGTCTTTAGGGAGTTGGCCAGACTGTAGAAAAAGCAAATGGTAAAAGCCGGCATCAGCATAGGAAAGCGAACGTGCAGTAAACGTTGGAACCAATTGGCCCCGTCAACCTCCGCCGCCTCCGTGAGTTCTCCCGGGATTGTCTGGAGGCCGGCCAGATAAATCACCATCAAATAACCGCATCCTTGCCAGACCGCGACCATCAGCGTGGCATAGGGGGCCAGATCGGGACTGCCCAACCAAACCGCGATCCCGGTCAGGACCGGGAAGATTAACCTAAACATGAACGACCAAACATAGGCGACAATGATCAGACTGATAACGTTGGGTAAAAAGAACATGGACCTGAGCACATTGCGGAACCGCAGTTTACTGTCGAGGATTAAGGCCAAGATCAAGGCCAAGAGATTTGCACCGATCACATTATAAAAGGTGAAAAATAAGGTAAAGCCGATAACGCCCCGTTCCCATCGGTAATCATAATAATAATCACTCAACAACAGACGGAGACGATCCTCCGTTTCCCAACTCATCTCCTCCGTAGTCAATTCATGGACCTTTTCTTTCTGGTTATATGGATAAAGGGACAAGAGAAAAGCCTTGTCTTCTTCATCATCGATATGGTCCAGCACTTTCCGTTGGAAGTCCTTTGCTTTAAAAGTTAACGGCAGATCGTCAAACTCACTAAACAGGTACCGCTTCATCCGCTGCGGTAAAAACCGCCGGTCCTTCAGCATCTCCCTGAAGTTTTCCAAGCCAATGAATTTGATCGGAGTAATCCCTACCTTCTTCAGGATCCTTTTAATCTCTTTCCGTTCTTGGTCCGTCAATTGTCTGGTAACAGTTCCTTCCCCCGGGGTATCCGCTTCAATCCAGTTTTGCAGCTGATAAAACTGGCCGGTGGCATCCAGCCGGTAATACTTCTGGATGTTCGCCAGTTCCTTTTCACTTTTCAGCAAGGCCAGAACTTCTTGTTCAAACTCGCCTTTTTTCATGCTCAGAGGAATCTCCGGAACGATCCCGTTCCAATCGGTAAAGGAATAGGTTACGCCCTGGATTAGAGGAAAGATGAAAAAGGTAGCATATAATGCTAAAGCTGGTAACAGAAACAGACAGAAGTAGAAGACCTTACTCCTCTTGGAAGCAACCATCTTTTCTCTCCCCCTTTTCCGGCAAAAGCACAAATGGTAGAAAAAGGGAAGAGAAAAATTTTCTACTTCCCTTTTTCCTTTCGCGCTGACTCTTTTATTTGCTGATCTCCCGTTTCCAGGTTTGGTCGATAAACTCAATCACACTGTTGGCATCACGCAACCCGAGCATATATTCCTGTGCACCGGTCTTGCAAGCATCCTCGAAGACCGCCACCGGATACATGGAGAAGGCCCAAGGATTGGTTTTGCCTTCGTTCATGTACCGAACGAGATCTTGGAACGGGGGTTCCATCTTTGAAACGTCCGCGCCTTTGAAGGTGGGAACTAGCTTGCAGTCTTCCACCCACATCTTGATGGCTTCCGGAGTGGACAGCCAATCCAAGAAGAGTTTGGCCGCTCTCATCTCCGCCGGACTGGCCGTCGCGGCGATCGCAAAGGTCGAGTCCACGTCGGCAAAGAGTTTGTTGTCCGCCGGATTATTGCTGACCGGGAAGGGGATAAAGCCGCAATTCAGGTTCGGATTGATCTGCAGGCAAGCCTGGTAAGCCCACAAACCTTGGACCATCATCGCCGCTTCACCGGCGGCAAAAGCAGCGTGTTGCTCCGCCTGATCCATTTCGGCTGCATTCGGATGGAGGTTAGCTTTATAGAAATCGAGCAGTCTGAACAGCTGTCTGGTATCAATTGGATCGGCAAAGGAGGCTTTGCCTTGGTTCATCTTTTCCATCCAAGGCATCAACTTGTCGCCGGCCAAGGTGGTATGGAGCATGGAAATAATATGCCCCATCGACCAGTTGGCCTTCAACAGAGCGGAAAACGGTACCACACCATTGCGTTTGAGCGTATTACAAACCTGTTGTAACTCGTTAAAGGTGGTCGGCGGTTTTAAACCGTATTTATCGAAGATATCCTTGTTATAAATAATCCCAATACCGGCCAAGTCCATGGGCAAAGCGTAAATCCGGCCGTTGTATGTAACCGCATTTTTCGCCCCATCCGCCACTTTGGCCATCACCGGTTCATCGGTCAGATCCGCCAACCAGCCCGCGGCGGCAAACTCATAGACGGCCGCATAGGATTGGAGCTGAATAATGGCCGGAGCATCCCCACTGGCCATCCTGGCCTTTAGGGTCACCATGTTGTCATTGGGAATCATCGTCAGTTTAATGGAGATATCCGGGTACTTCTTGGAGAAGGCCGCGGCCATGTCCTTCATCTGTCTTACGATCTCTTGCTTGTAATAGTAGAGTTCGATTTCGGTTTTTTGCGCCGCAAAAAGCGGAACGGCCCCAGCGATTAACATCAAAACAAGCAGACTACCCAACAAAACCTTACCAAACAACGTTTTCATTTTCTAACCTCCTACTGATTATTTTGTGATCTGGGTTTAGCCCGATGTAAACTCCCACACCACCTCCTTGGTGTCTAAAAAGCCAAGAACTTCCGCAATTTTAACCTCGTTTTACGCTAACGTTTGCATTAACAAGTTTAATTTATTCTTTGCCAAATCATAGAATCCTTCCGTTTCCGGTAATTTTTCTTTGATTTATTTTTATCTGGTTCTAACTGCGGTTTTTCTTCATTTTCTCAGAGGCCGGCCGTTCCCGCCCTCCACAGCTTAACGCGCTTTTGCCCCACAGGATTCCCGGATGATCAGTTCGGAAGAGAGGATTTTCTGGGGCGGGGTCACTTCCTTCCCATGCAAAACGGCGATCATCATCTCGGCGGCAGTTTTTCCCATCTCATAAATGGGAATTTGCACCGTGGTCAACGGCGGATCCAGCAGGTTCGCAAAGGCGTCGTCATTGAAACCAACCACCGCCACATCCTGGGGAATACGCAAGTTCTCCTCTTTAACCGCGCGATAGACCCCGATCGCCATCAGATCATCCGTGAGGAAAAAGGCGGTCGGGCGCGGCTTTTGCTTTAAGAGCTCCTTCCCCATTCGGTAATCGTCCTCATGGTGGTTCTCCAGATTGCGGACATAACGCGGATCGACAGCGACCCCGAATTCCTGCAAGGCCATACAGTATCCCTGATACCGGTCCTGACAAAAGGTATATTCAGACGGGCCGTTTAAAAAAGCAATTCGGCGGTGCCCCAGGTTAAGAAGGTGCCGGACCGCGGTATAGGCGGCCTGAATGTTGTCATTGTTCACCGCATAGTGATGTTGCATACCATTCACCCGGCCAACCACCACAAACGGGTAGTTATTCCGGGAAAGTTCCCGGATCAAATCGTCATTGACCCGGGGGGCTAAAAGAATCAGGCCGTCAACCCGTCGCTCCATCACCATTTGCAAGCCTTGTTTGGCCTCGTCTTTATAGTTCTCCGCCGTGGCCAAAGCCAAAGTATACTGGTGTTTTTGCGCCACTTTACCGATTCCGCGCAGGATCTCGGAGAAAAAAGGATTGGAAAAGGCGCTCTCCGTGGAGCGGGAAAGAATGAGGCCCAAAGCATGGCTGGAGCACTTAATCAAACTCCGGGCAATATAATTCGGATGGTACCCCAACTCCTGCATAGCCAGGCGCACCCGTTCTTTGGTGGACTCACTGATACTTTTATGATCCGAAATCACCCGGGAAACGGTTGACGGCGATACCTTCGCCACCCGGGCAACATCCTTAATCGTAACCACTTCAATCCCATCCTTTTCGTCAACATTCTATGCAACGTTTGCATTACTAAAACTTTTTTCGGCTTTCCACCCTTGATCCCTGCTTGTTTCCGATGAAAAATAAACCCAGCCGCAAGCTGTGCGCCGCGCCACCGGCCAACCGTTGAACGTAAGCCCCGGAAACCATTGTAATCTATTGATTACGCAAACGTTTGATTGACACCCACCAGCCCTTTATTTATAATTGAATCAAATCTGGAACAGTATCCTGCCCTAAACCTGTCTTTTATTATTACAAAGAACGTCCTATAACCACGGTTGGCCAAGTACCACAAGCAAAGGAGGCAAAAGTATGACCCACCGGTTCATTGATGACGAATGGAAAATCATCGAAGAAGGATTCGCCCCGGAAGAAAGCCGCTTTACGGAAAGTATCTTTACACTGGGAAACGAACACATGGGGCTCCGGGGTTTTTTTGAGGAACGTTACACGGGGGACAGTTTGCCTGGAATCTACCTGGCCGGTGTTTATTATCCCGACAAAACAAAGGTTGGATGGTGGAAGAACGGCTATCCCGAATATTTCGCCAAAGTGATCAACTCCACCAACTGGATCGGGATTGATATTGAGATTAACGGCATCCCCCTTGATTTAGCCACCTCCAAGTTCCGGGACTTTCGCCGGGAGCTGGATATGAAAAACGGCCGTTTGACCCGGTCCTTTGTCTGGACCGGTCCGCGCGGGGAAGAGATTGTCTTCACCTTTACCCGTTTCTTAAGCATGACCCGGAAAAACATTGCCTGCCTCGCAGTGGAGGTCAATTCACTCAATTTCAACGGGGTCATCACCCTCCTGCCCTATCTGGACGGGGATGTAACCAACGAAGACGCCAATTACGGCGAAAAATTCTGGACCAAAATCAACCAGGAGCTCACCGCGGAGACCGCCCTGCTAACGATGGAAACAAAGAAGACCGGGTTTCGCGTCGCCACCGCCATGGCCACCGCGCTGCACAACCGCCATCCGGAAACACCGCTGCCGGCCAAAAAGGAGCTCTGCTCCGCCGAGGAGCTGGTCGGCTACCGTTACTCGGTACCGGTAACGGCCGGAGCCCGCTTTACACTCCATAAACTGGTGGCGGTCTGTACGTCGCGCGACTTTGCCAAAGCCGACCTGGAAACCACCAGCCGGGCTAAGCTGGCGAAAGCCCTGGCCGACGGTTACGACCTTTTATACGAAGAACACCGCGCCAAACTGCACGCCATGTGGGAAGAATACGATGTGGTTATTACCGGGGACATCCGCGCCCAACAGGGGATCCGTTATTGCATCTTCCAGTTGCTCTCTACCTACGCCGGTTCCGATCCCCGCCTGAACATCGGCCCAAAGGGCTTCAGCGGGGAAAAATACGGCGGGGTGGTCTACTGGGATACGGAAGCTTTCTGCTTCCCCTTTTATCTGTATACCAACGCGGAAATCGCCAAAAATCTCCTTTTCTTCCGCTACCGCCAACTGGACAAGGCCAAGGAAAACGCGGCCAAATTGGGGTTGAAAGGCGCGCTCTACCCCATGGTCACCATCGACGGCACCGAATGCCATAATGAATGGGAGATCACCTTTGAAGAGATCCACAGAAACGGTGCCATCGCCTATGCCATCCACAATTACACCCGCTACACCGGCGACCAGAGTTACCTGTTGGATTACGGCCTGGAGATCCTGGTCGAGATCAGCCGGTTCTGGGCCGACCGGGTCACCTATCATCCGCGGAAAGACTGTTACATGATCCTGGGGGTGACCGGCCCGAACGAATATGAAAACAACGTCAACAATAATTGGTACACCAACCTGATGGCGGCCTGGACCCTGACGTACACAATCGACAGCCTGAACCTCCTCCAGACTGAAAACCAAGCAAAATACGCCGCCTTCATCGACAAAACCGGGCTCACCGCCGAAGAGCTCAACCAGTGGCGGACCATCACCGAAAAGATGTATTATCCTTACGTTGAAGAGCTGGGCATCTTCGAACAAAATGACCTCTATATGGATAAAGAGCTGCAGGTGGTGGCCGATCTGCCCCCGAGCGAACTGCCTTTGAATAAACACTGGTCGTGGGACCGGATTTTACGCTCGTGCTTCATCAAACAGGCCGATGTAGTCCAGGGTCTGTACTTTTTCCCCGAGAAGTTCGACCGAGAAACCGTCCGCCGCAACTTTGACTTCTACGAACCCCGGACCGTCCACGAATCTTCCCTCTCGCCCAGCGTCCACTCGATCGTGGCCAGCCGGATCGGTTACAAAGATAAGGCCTACGCGCTTTATCTCCGCACCGCCCGTTTGGACCTGGATAATTACAATGCGGATACCGACGACGGCATCCACCTGACCAGTATGGCAGGGAGCTGGACGGCCATTGTCGAAGGCTTCGCCGGCCTCGCCGTCCGGAACGACCGTCTGACGCTGGCGCCCTATCTCCCGGGCCCTTGGACCAGCTATTCCTTTAAAATCACCTTCCGGGGGCGGAAACTCCGGATCACCGTCGACCGGGAACAGGTGAGCGTCCAACTGCTGGCGGGGGCGCCCTTGACGATCGTGGTTTATGATGACGAGGTGGCTCTGGCCCCTGACTTCTGCAGAACGTTGAAGACAAGATAAACACAAAAAGCAAAAAAAGACAAGGGTTGTTTTTCATTCGTCAGCACAAAAAAGACCGGGGGGACATGTTTCCCCGGTCTCTTCGTTTTCCGCTCTGCCCCGGCTCCGGTTTAAGCTGCGTCTTTTCGTGGTCTGTTGCTGCCTTTAGTAGTTCGTAATATACAGCGTCAGTTGGGTTGACCAATACTCTTGTTACTTCCGTCTACCCTTCCGGTCGCTCCGGCAACCAACGGATCTGCTGCGCCAGGAACTTGCGCTCCTCCTCATCACCTTCAATGCGCCCTTTGACCAGCACGACCCGGTCGTTGGCGGCTTCCTGCGCATTTTTTTCGTAAAGCTGCGGAAAAACCAGTACTTCGATGGCGCCTGAAAGATCCTCCAGCGTAAAAGTGGCCATGGTTTTCCCCGCTTTGGTGGACAAGCGGCGCCATCCGCTGACCACCCCGCCCACAATCACATCCGTTTCCACGCCCGCCTCCAAAACCTCGGCCAAGGAGGGAATGCGGTTTTGGGCCAATTTTTCCCGCCAAGGGTCAAGGGGATGGCCGCTTAGATAGACGCCGAGGTATTCTTTTTCCATGTTTAATAAGGCGGCTGGCGGATATTCCTCTTCCAGCACCCGGTGCGGCGGTGCGGAGGTGGCGGCTAAATCAGCACCCGGTTCAAAAAGGGATAACTGCCCGCTCGCCTGTTGTGCCGCATACCGGTGGGCCATTTCGAAAGCCTCCTCCAACTGGGCCAGCATCGCCCGGCGGGTATGCCCGGTCGAGGCGAAAGCCCCCACCCGCACCAGGCTCTCCACCGCCCGTTTGTTGACCGTGCGCAGATCCACCCGGCGGCAAAAGTCGTGGAGCGAAGTGAAGGGGGCTTTGGCCTGTTCTTGGAGGATCGCCTGGATGGCCGCGCTCCCCAAGTTCTTAACGGCCAGCAACCCGACCCGGATACCGTCCCCTTCCACCGTAAACCGTTCCTTACTGTGGTTCACGTCGGGCGGATAAATTGGAATCCCCAGCCGACGGCATTCCTCAATATAATCGCGGACTTTGTCCGTATTCCCCATCACACTGGTCAAAAGGGCCGCCATAAAAGCCTGGGGGTAATTGGCTTTGAAAAATGCGGTCCAGTAGGCGATTAAGGCGTAGGCCGCCGAGTGGGACTTGTTAAACCCGTAACCGGCAAAAAACTCCATCAAGTGAAAGATCTCCTCCGCCGTCACCCGGGGAATCCCGCGGGCGTCTGCGCCCTGCACAAATTTTTCGCGCATCGCCGCCAGGAGTTCCGGTTGCTTCTTACCCATTGCCCGCCGGACCAGATCCGCTTCCCCGAGGGTAAACCCGCCCAAACGGTGACAGATCTGCATCACTTGCTCCTGGTAAAGAATGATTCCGTAGGTCGGAGCCAGGATCTCCGTCAAGAGTGGATGAAGATAAGTTACTTCCTTCTCACCATGGCGGGCCTTGATGAAATCCTCCACCATCCCGCTCCCCAGCGGGCCCGGCCGGTACAAGGCGACCAGGGAAATAAGATCGTCCAACCGCTCCGGGGCCAATTGAACTAAAAGCCGGCGCATCCCGCCGCTTTCCAACTGGAAAATACCCTGGGTCAAGCCGGAACAAAGGAGACGGTAAGTTGCTTCATCCCCTTGCGGGACGGTGGCCAGGGTATACTCTTTACCGGTTGACTCCTTGACCAAAGCGATAGTGTCGCTGAGCACCGTCAAGGTCCGCAGGCCCAGAAAATCCATTTTTAAGAGGCCAATCGCTTCCAGATCCTCCATGGGAAACTGGGTGGTGGCTTCGCCCTCACTGGCCCGCGCCAGGGGCACGTAATCGGTCAATGGTTTCGGCGTAATCACCACCCCGGCCGCATGAATCGAGGCGTGACGGGGAAAACCCTCCACCGCTTTGGCGATCGCCAGGAGCCTTCCCACCCGCTCATCCTCGCGGGCCAAAGTCGCCAAGGGCGGTGTGTTCTTCACGATCTCTTCCAACGTTGAACCCGCGGTATGGGAGATCAGTTTGGCGATTTTGTCAACCTCGCCATAGGGAAATCCCAACACCCGGCCCACATCACGGACGGCCCCCTTGGCCGCCATCGTCCCAAAGGTGATGATCTGGGCTACATGGTCGCGGCCGTATTTTTCCTTCACATACTCGATGACCTCGCCCCGGCGTTCGAAACAGAAGTCAATGTCAAAATCGGGCATGGAGACCCGTTCCGGATTTAAAAACCGCTCGAAAAGCAGCTGGTGTTCGAGGGGATCCAGTTCGGTGATGCCCAGGAGGTAACCGACCAGACTGCCCGCACCCGACCCCCGCCCCGGCCCGACCGGGATACCCTGCTCCTTGGCATACCGGACGAAATCGCCGACGATCAGAAAGTAGCCGGCAAAACCCGTTTTCTTAATCACTTCCAACTCATAGGCCAGCCGCTCCTCCACTTCCGGGGTTACCCGCGGATAACGGCGGGGGAGGTTTTCCCGGCATAAGTGGGCCAGATATGCGTCTTTATCCGCAAAACCGGACGGGATCCGGTAGTCGGGCAAGTGGTATTTCCCCACTTCAAAATGGAAATTGCAACGTTCGGCAATGACCACGGTATTCTTCAACGCCTGGGGAAACTCGGGAAAAGCCCGGGCCATCTCCTCCCCGGTTTTAAAGTAGAATTCGTTGGTGGGAAACTTCAAGCGGTTTGGATCGGTCAAGGTCTTCCCGGTTTGGATACAGAGTAAAACATCATGGACCATGGCGTCTTCCCGTTTGATGTAGTGCAGATCGTTCGTCGCCACCAACTCCAGGCCAAGCGTTTGGGCCAGGTTCGCCAGGTCCCGGTTTAGTTTTCTTTGTCCTTCCAACCCCTGGTTTTGCAATTCCAGAAAGAAATTCCGCGGGCCAAAAACCTCCCGGTACCAGGCGGCGGCTTTTTCGGCGGCGGCATAGTCACCGGCCAGCAAATGGGTGGGGATCTCCCCGCTGAAACAGGCCGAAAGCGCAATCAGCCCGTCGGCATACTCCGCCAAAAGCTCCCGGTCAACCCGCGGCCGGTAGTAAAAACCGTCCAGATGGGCCAGGGAGACCAGCTTGGTCAGGTTCTTGTACCCCTTTTCATTCTCCGCCAAGAGCACCAGATGGTAAGGGTCGTCATCAACTTTCGCTTCCCGGTCGTGCCGGCTGCGTTTGGCGACATAAACCTCGCAACCGATCACCGGTTTGACCCCGGCGGCTTTCGCGGCTTGATAAAATTTAAATACCCCGTACATCACCCCATGGTCGGTCAGGGCGACCGCCCGTTGACCCGTGGCGGCTGCCTCCTCAACCAAACGTTCCAAAGAAGCAGCCCCGTCCAGGAGCGAATACTGGGAATGGACATGCAGATGGACAAAATCAGTCATGGTCAACGCCTCCGCCAACACAAATCCTACCATCTTCATTATAACACAAGCCTTTTCCCTGGCCGCCAAAAAAACACCTTATTTCGGCGGAGTCCGGCCACAAACCGACACATAATTCCGGTGCCATGTCCATCCCTTGACAAGCGGGAGCTGTCCACATATAATAATTGGAAACGGTTACAATATCCTTTACAGCGATGATCGGAACGAGTAAGCCTTCTTCAAGGCAAAGAGAACCGGTGGCGGGTGCGAACCGGTCCGGCGGAAGGCCGAATGGATCCGTGAGTCCGGTACCGAAAAAGAGGAAGTAGGTTCCGGCGGACCCCTCCGTTAACAGGGCAACGGCAACCGGCCGTGCAAAAGGGGACCGGTGGGCCAAAGCCCACCGTGTCAACTTGGGTGGCACCGCGAGTAACCTCGTCCCAAGAACGGGACGGGGTTTTTCTTTGGTAGCATTGAAAAGTGTTATTGGGTATTGGTACCCGTCCAAATTTAAAATTCACAAAATCAAGCGAAGGAGTGTTTGCCCGATGAAGAAACGCGTCTTTTCCGGCGTTCAACCCAGCGGCTCGTTAACCCTCGGCAATTACCTGGGGGCGATCCGTAATTTCGTCACGCTGCAACACGAGGCCGATTGTTTCTTTTGCGTTGTCGATCTTCATGCATTAACCGTTCCCCAGGATCCGGTGGCGTTAAAAGAAAACATCAAAAACACGGCCCGGATTTTTGTCGCCGCCGGGATCGATCCGGAGATCTCCACCATCTTTGTCCAGTCGCAAGTCCCCGCCCACAGCGAACTCAGCTGGCTGCTGGAATGCCACACCTACATCGGGGAGCTAAGACGGATGACCCAGTTTAAAGACAAAGCAAAAAAACATGAGGTGGTCACGACCGGGCTCATGACCTATCCGGTCCTGATGGCCGCCGATATTCTGCTTTACAACACCGATCTGGTCCCGGTGGGCGAAGACCAGAAACAACACCTGGAGCTCACCCGCGACCTGGCGCTGCGCATTAACAACCGCTTTGGCGAAGAAGTCTTTAAAGTTCCCGAACCGTACATCCCCCCGCGGAGCCAAGGGGGGCGGATTATGAGCCTCACCGACCCGGCGGAGAAAATGTCCAAATCGTCACCCAACCCCAAAAGTTATATTGCCCTCCTCGATTCGCCGGATGTCATCAAAAAGAAGATCATGTCCGCGGTCACCGATTCGGAAGCGGCCATCCGGTACGACGAGGAAAATAAACCGGCCGTCTCCAACCTGATGGTTATCTACTCCCTCTGCTCCGGCAAGAGCATCGCAGAGATTACCGCCCAATACGAAGGCTGCGGTTACGGCCAGTTCAAAAAGGATCTGGCCGAACTGGTGGTGGAAACCCTCCGGCCGCTCCAGCAGAAGGTAGCGGAGTTATCAGCCCCGGGGGCCATCGAAAGCATCCTGGAAGCAGGGGCCGCCAAGGCGCGCGCGGCCGCCGCCCCGCAGCTTCAGCGTTTCCAGGAAAAACTGGGGCTACGCTGACCGTTCACCCGCTAAGCACCGTCATAGAACGGCTTTTCGTCTAGCGGCTTAAAACACGCAACGGCCGAAAGCGCTGTCGGCCGCCGGTTCAAAAAGACTTTCCCTTAATGAACAGTGGAAAGTCTTTTTTGCTTACCTTTTCTTTCGAAAAAACGGTCGGCGTAATCCCGCAGGAGGGCGCATTGGGGCAGGCCCAAACCGGCAAGGCGTTCTTCCGCCCGCCGACGGTAACCGGCAATCCTCTGCTCCACTTCTGCTTCGACCTGCGCGGCCGTCAACCATTTCCGGATGAGCCGCCGGTGTTTCGGTAGGACCTTCCCCTCCGCCCGCACCTCGGCCAGCACCTCGGCAAAACCCGGTTGTCCGCTGATTATTAGTAATGGCAAGGTGAGCACGCCGTTTTTCAGGTCCTGGAAAACGGGTTTCCCGTCTTCTTTGGCCCCGCCGCTTAAATCCTGCCAGTCATCGAAGAGCTGGTAAGCCATCCCCAGCTCCCGGCCGAAGGCCCCCAACTCGACTTGAACGGCCCGGGGTAAAGCGGCATATTCACCCCCCAGTTCACAGACGATCTGGAAAAAGCGGGCCGTTTTCCGCTCAATGCGTTCCAAATAACGGTCAATCGAGATTATTCTAAACTTATCGATCTCCTCGGCCAGTTCGCCGGCGACCATCTCGCGGAGTAAAAAATCGACCCGTTCCATCCCTTCCTGCCCGCAGGCGCTAGACAGCAGACGGTAGGCGGCGGCAAAAAGATAGTCACCAACTAAAACGGCGGTTTTTACCCCCCATTTCTTCCAAACCGTGGGGCGTCCCCGCCGTTGTTCGCCCTGGTCCAGCAGGTCATCATGGACCAAAGTCGCCAAATGTAAAACTTCAACCCCTAAAACCAAGGCATTAAGGGTGGAGGAGCCGGTGGCCAGCGGTGGCCCTCCCGCACACAACATGAGCAGTTCCCCGCGCAACCCCTTCCCCGGCGTCGCGAAAAGCTCCTTAATGATTTTCTTAAGTGGCGTCATCATCCCGTCAACATCATCTGGAAACAACGCCGTCCCGGGGTCAAAGCGATCCAATCCCCGCAATCAGCTCCCCCTCCTCATAAAGGTAATAATGAGCATCAACCCGCTGACCATATGGAGCAGGATCACACCGGCGCTGGTCATCACAAACCGCGACAATTGTTTTAATCCCGCCCGCCGCTGGGACCACAGCCAAAAAACCAAAGGCCAGGCCAGCAACGAACCAGCCCGGTACCGGGAAGCACCCAATCCCACGAAGATCAGGAGCAACAAACAAGAAGCAAGCGCCAGGAGGAGGGACAGGAGAAGGATACTCCGTTCGCGGCCCAGGCGGACAACGAGAGTGTGTTTTCCCGTCTGGCGGTCACTCTCGCAGTCGGGCAGTTCGTTGGTGAGGATCACCGCGGCAATCAAGATCCCCACCGGAAGGGAGACCAGAAGGGCGGTGGGGAGAAAACGCCCGGTCAAAGCCGCAACGGTGCCGACCACCAAAAAGGGACCAAACGCCAAACCGACACATAGCTCCCCGAAGCCGGTCGCCGCCAGGCGAAAGGGGGGTGCCGAATAAAAATAACCACAGCCCAATCCGGCCAAGGCAAAGAGGGCAACGCCGACGCCTCCGCCGGTTAAAGCCAACACCGCAGCACAAACCGTCCCGACCAGAAAACACAAAACAGCAGCTTTTTTTACCTGCTTTGCCGGCAGGAGCCGCTTCACCAAGACCCCGCTTCCCCCATTGAAGAATGATGGTTGCCGGTTCAGCCGGTCCGTCTCCTCGTCATAATAGTCATTAATGAGATTAGCCCCGCCGTGATAGCAGAAGACTCCCACCAGCACCAGGAGAAAACGCCAGCCGTTGATCGTGGTCGCGCTTTGGGCAACGACCGTCCCGAGCAAGACCGGGATTAAAGAAGCGGAAAGAAAGTGAACCCGCAAAGCCTGTGCCCATAACCTTAGCGGTTGCCAAAGAGACCGCCGCCGCCGGAACCGGCTCATCCCCCGAACCTCCGGATTGTCATTGCCCATTCCATCTCGACCTCCACTTCAATGGGTAAAGCAAAAAACTCCTTTTCCCAGTTGTCCTTTACCTGCCGCCACCATTTTGGCTTATAACTTCTTAGATAACGCCCAACACCCAAAAAATCCGCCCCCATCTCCTGGGCGCGCCGGACGGTCTGTTCCAACTCCCGCCGCACCACCCTGCTCACACTCCGTTCCAAAGCGGCTTGAAGCTCTTCCAAGGGTCCATGGAGATCAGAAAATTCAATGGTCTCAAATTTCCCCCGTACTTTAATCTGGAAAACGGTTTGCCCATTATCCTCGCGTAACTGGTAACGGGAGCGAAAATCATCCACGCCGACCACGATCGTCTCCCCGGGATGGAGCGGACATTCGACTTCATAGCTGGAACGGATCCTTTGGTTTATGATGATATTTAAACCGCGGGTTTCGAAGTTGCTCAACCAGCCCACAAACTTCCCGTTTTTTAGCACGGCCGCTCCCCCGGTCATCGTCGCATCCTTACCCGGCTGCAGCCGCGGCAAGACCGGCTCGATGCCATCGTCCGACTGTTCCACCAGGAATCGGCCGAAGTCGGAAATATAATTAATGGCAACTCCGCTTTGCGGCGAAAGCAGATTCTCAAGATAGGCCGAGGGAGTCTGGCTGATCGGCGGCTGCATAGTCAAGATCTCCCTTGCTTCCCCGTCGATAATCGCAATCCTGGTCATCCGCTGCACCCGAAAGTCCCGCTTAAAATGGTCCAACAGCTGATCCACCCCGATGGTCGCCGCCACTTCGGCATTGATTAAAAACAGTTGGGTATGGCCGAAAAAAAGTTCCCGGTCCAATTGCCTTTGCAGTTGACGAATCCCCACCGACACCAATTTGGCGGTGGTCCCGTACACCACAAAAGGCGCACCGCCCCCGCCACCTTGTTCGCCACTGTCGGCGCCCATCTTCGCGGGGACGGGAATTTGGACGCTCAGGAGAAACTCCCCTGGGTCGGCCTCTTCCTCCGTCGGCCGGTCAAAAGCGACCGCCGTGACAAAGGCCCGCGCGTTCAATTCCCGCCCTCCCCAACATCCGGAGGCCGTCAGCATGACGACCAGGAGGACGCCCAGCAAGCACCCTTCCTTGCCTTTCGCCATAACCTTCAGCCTTCTAGACATGGCGTTTCCCCTTCCATAAACTCAAAAGGTAAAGCAAAGGATAGCAGAAAAAAGTAATCACCAGTGACAACAAGGCCACATAAAAACCGGCCTTGCTCCAGACAAAGTAATTTTTCAGGAGGGTACTCAGGTAGTAAATGACCGGAACCAGCCCCCAAAGAATAGCCGATCTTTTACGGACCCGGAGCAGTTGGGCCAAACCCGACCCCACCAGAAAACTGGAGATAAAACCGGTGGTAAACAAGGCTGAGATCCATGAAACAATCAGGATTAAATCCAACCTTTGGAGGATAACCGCCTGAATATTAACGGATTTTGCCAGTTCCAGCGCGACCCAGGAAAGATCGATCGCTTCTTTATACCCAAAAACGCCGAGGACCGAAATGGTAAAAAAAGTATAAACCACGGTAATGATCAAAATCGCCTTCACGGTTGCCTTTGTTACCTGCTGTGGTCGTTGGATATATGGAACAACCATGCTCACTACCGGAATACTCCCAAAGGCGAAAGTCATCCCGACCAACTGATCGATTTTGTCCAGCTTGAGCTGGTCCCAACTGAACAGCGGCATTAGATGCAGCAGTTTAAAATGCTGTAAAGCCGCAAGGGCGACAAAAGAGCCGATAAGCACAGCGATCTCGATTAGAAGCTCATTCACTTGTGCAATCTGGTCAACCGGGCGGGTCGCGCCGTAGATCATGACCAAAAGATAGGAGCCGCTCACGAACCAAGTGGGCGCCCCCGGGAGGAGCGAGATGTTGACCAGTTCCTGGAGAATCCGGATGTTCACCGGAATAACCAGAAATAAGTGAAGAATAAAGACCACGTTGAACAGGAAGCCGAACCATTTTCCAAGGAGGCGGGGGCTGTATTCGATGATCGTCTCCTCGGGAAACTTGGCGGCCAACCGGGCGGCAATCCAGCCACTTCCGGTGTATAACAAACCCAGAACGAAAACCAGCAGCCAACCGGAGGGCCCAAAGACTGCCGCTGCCGAACTGGGGAGGGTTAAAACCCCTCCCCCGATCCCGAAACCCAAAACCAACAAGGTGATTTGGCGAGCCGATAACAACCGTTGTTTCCCATTCATTCTTCCTGTTTTCCTCCTCGGGGCCGACGGGACGGCGGGTAAAGCAACGCTTCGCGCCAGTTTCTCGCTTTGGAACCTTCCCGCCGGATATCAATGGGTTCGTTGATCAGCGGCCGTTTAATCATCGCCCAGCGCGGAGCGACGAACAAGAAATCCTTTAGATCAGAAAGGTTCAATGGCACGACCGGCGAAAGGAAGGGCACGCCGAAGGAACGGATCCCGGCCATATTGATTAACAGCAGAATGGTCGCAATCGATAGACCGTATAACCCGCCGACCTGTCCAATCAGCATTAACGGGAACCGTAAGATCCGCATGGTAATCGCCACCCCGAAGCTGGGCGCGGTAAAAGAACAGATCGCGGTTAAAGCCACAATAATCGTCATGATCGGGGAGATTAAACCGGCCCGGACCGCCGTATCACCCAGGATAAAACCGCCCACGATCCCGATGGTCTGGCCGAAGGGGCCGGGCAACCGGATCGAGGCTTCCCGGAGAATCTCGATGGCCAGTTCCATGAACAAGGTCTCCAGGAAAACGGGAAATGGAATCCCTTCGCGCGTTCCGGCAATTTTGATCGCCAGGTTAAATGGGATAAGCTCCGGGTTATGAACCGCGAGCGCAATAAAGATGGCCGGTAGATACAGCGAGAAGAAAAAGGCGAGAAAACGGATCATCCGGATCAGGATGGACAGCGGCCACCGGTGATAGTAATCTTCCGCCGAATAATAAAGCTGCCAGAAGGTGACCGGCATCAAGAGGGCAAAAGGGGTATTGTCGACCAGAACCGCCACTTTTCCGTCGAGCAAGGCCGCCACCACCCGGTCCACCCGTTCCGTCACTTGCAAGGTCGGAAAGAGGCTGTACGGCTGGTCTTCAATGTATTCCTGCAAATAGGCGCTCTCCAACACCCCGTCGATGTCGATCCGCTGCAGGCGCTTCTCAACCTCGGCCACCAGGTCGGGGTTGGCGACCGACTCCAGAAAAACAATGGCCACATCGGTCTGGGTACGTTTCCCCACTTTTATTCCTTTGATCCTGAGATCCGGGTCGCGGATCCAGCGCCGCACTTGGGCGGTATTGGTACGCAAGACTTCACTAAACCCGACCCGCGGTCCCCGAACCGCCGCTTCGGTGGGCGGTTCGTCAATCCCCCGGTGCTCCCAACCCCGGGTGTTGCAGATCAGCACCCGGTCTTCGCCTTCTAAAAATAAAGCCGACTCCCCGGACAGAATCGCGGTGATCACCGGTGCCCATTGGTTCTGAACGCTTACTTCACCGATGCTCAGAATATGTTCTTTAACTTTTTCGGCCAGGTTCCGCCGGTCCAGTGCCCAGTCGGCGTCGGTCCCCTCAAAAGCAGTCAGCGTCAGGAGAATATATTCATTAATCGTTTGCCCGCTGACCAGCCCATCCACAAAGACAAGGACCGCCCGGGCCGGTTGGGGCAGGGGAATGACAAACTCACGGAAGACCACATCGTTGCTGGCTCCGATCCGTTCCTTTAAATAGGCGATATTCGCCGCCAAATCAGAGGCCAGGGGTGGTCCTTCCTCCTGCCCGCCTTGCACTCCTGAACACTGTTTTTCTTCTTTATCCTTATCCTTACGCAATTCGGCCACAGGACGGGGCCGGCGAAAAGTTCGTTTTTTCATTCTTAACCTCATGTTCTCCTGTGCAAATTACCTTGTTTACGGATCGCGCTTGTCAGATTGAACCCGTTGTCCTTTCTTTGTTCTTCTGGTTTATTTTACCCGGTGGCTTCGGCGTTTATCCTTTGCCACTTGCCGCAGCGGTCGCCCCAACCCGAGAGCGGGCGCCGGTTAATATGGACGTTGATCACCTCGCAGCGGTTGGGACAGTCCACACACTCGAAACTGGTGACGCTGATCTCCTCCTCCGCCAGTTGGAACCCGCGAAAACGCGTCTTGCCGTAGGCCGCTTTTTCCTCCTGGGCCAGTAAGGCACAACCCCAGGCACCCATCGTATCGTAGTACTCCGGAACGATCACCGGGTGCCCCAACTCCTGCTCGAAAGCCCTTTTTATCCCGGCGTTCGCCGCCACGCCCCCCTGGAACAGGATCGGCGGCCGGATTTCCTTCCCTTTCCCCACATTGTTCAAGTAGTTCCGGACCAGGGCCGTACATAAGCCCGCCACAATATCCTCCAGGCTGTGGCCCATCTGTTGCTTGTGGATCATGTCCGATTCGGCAAAGACCGAACAACGCCCCGCGATCCGCACCGGATTTTTTGAACGTAAAGCAATCTGACCAAATTCGGAGATTGACAGGTTAAGCCGGTGCGCCTGTTGGTCCAGGAACGAACCGGTTCCGGCCGCGCAGACCGTATTCATCCCGAAATCCACCGCCACCCCGTTTTCAATCAGAATAATCTTTGAATCCTGGCCGCCAATCTCCAGCACCGTCCGGACTTCGGGATAAGCACGTAAAGCCGCCACCCCGTGGGCGGTAATCTCGTTTTTGATCACATCGGCCCCGATAATGGTCCCAATCAACTGCCGCCCCGAACCGGTCACCCCAACCCCCAAGACCTTTACCGCCGCAAACTCCGGTGCCACTTCACAAAAGGCCTTTTGAACCGAACCAATGGGGTTGCCCTCGGTCCGCAGGTAGATTTTTTTGATAATCCGCCCGCTGGGCGCCATCACCACCAGGTTCGTACTGACCGAACCTACATCCACCCCTAGATAAACACCGTCTTCCATCGGATCACCTTCCAAAAACGCGTTACTCATCGCTCCTAGCCCTTTCGATTAGGGCAGGATGGTTTTCATGAGTGACTTGAACTTCTTAGATAAGTTTTCTTAGCTGGAGAACACTCTCCTTGCCCCCTTGCCCTGCGCCCGGCGGCGCCGCAGCAGATCGACAAAGGCTTCCAAACGGGTCAGCACGCCCGCTTCCGCCGAATGCTCATCGAGGACCAGGGTCAATATGGGAAGTTGGTAGGCGGCGCTGACCGCCGGGGTAATACTTTGGGCGACAATCTCCGGCATACAGGTGAAGGGTAGGACTTGGATCACCCCATCCAAACCGTTAACCCCCGCATCGACCATTTCCGCAATGGTTTCCCGGCCGTGGCCGCCAACAAAGGACGGCAAAAAAGGTGCGGAAAGCAGAACCGTGCGCCGCCGGTGGTGGGGGTAGAAAAAGCCAAACAAATGCTCTTCCAACCACTGGGAGACGGACATGGTCCGGACCACTTCCACCCCCATTTCGCCCAGAAGCATTTCCAGGTGGAAATTGACCCTTGGTTCCAATACCATATAGATTTCACCGATAATCTTAACCCGCAGCGGCGGTTCGGTCTCGGGCCGGAGGTTCCCACGGAGCTCCTGCTCAAGTTCCCGGTAGTGGTCGCCGAACTTTTCCATCTTTTTCTCCTGCCGCATCGCCGCCAGAAAATGTTCGTAACTGCGCTGCGCTTTCACCCGGTCTCCACTACGGGGTAGGATGTAACGGAGCAGCGCGTTGCCCTGATCGACCCAGCGGATCTTCTGCCAGGCCAGGCGAAAGGCGGCCATAGCCTGGGTTAGCGGAACATTCGCCAGCAACATCCGTAACGTGCGGTAAAGCTCCCGCCGCTCACCCCCCAACGGTTCGATCAGGAACAGCTCGAATTTATAACCCAAATCCGCCAGGATCCGTTGTTGAACCTGAGCGTAATAACCGAAACGGCAAGGGCCGACACCCCCGCCCATCAAAATTCCTTCCGCTCCCTGTTCCAAAGCCTCAATAAAGTTACCCAGGTTAATCTTAAAAGGGAGACAGGCTCCTTCCGGCGAATACTTGACTCCCAGTTCAAAAGTGCGTTTATTGGTCGGCGGGGCAGGCACCGCCTCGTGGCCAAGGCTGTTCAGCAAAGTCTCCACCGGAATCGAAAGGAGCCCCATATGGGGAAAGGTTAAACGCAACTTAATCTCCTCTTTCTCTGTAAAAGATCGATAAACGCTTCAATTCTCGTCACCATTCCGGCTTCCCCCGAATGCTCATCCAGCACCAGGTGAAGGAGGGGCAGTCCAAGCGCTTTGGCTTCCCTCTTCACCAGCTCGCCGATTAAAGCTTCCGGACCACAGGCAAAGGCGCTGAGGTAAATGATCCCCTCCACCTTCTGTTTGCACAAAAGACGGAAGGTACCGAAGATCCGTTGACTCAAAGTCCAAAACATGGGCTTGGCCAGGATCTGCAGTTCCTCCTCGATTTGCCGGGGCGGGATATACTCAGGGGCTAATACTTTAAACCCATAGCGTTGTAAAAGGCCAATTGTCCCTAAATTGATGTAAGGATCATATAGACAATAGGGATGGCCGATGAGGCCAATCCGCCGCCCCGTATCCTCCCGGGCAGGAGGCACGCCGCCGAAGAGAACGGCCTCCGCTTCCGCCGGGAAGAAACCCTTCTGGAGTAGGCGGTGGTAGGTACGGAAAGCTGCTTCCGCCTTTTGCAGCCCCTTTTTGATCCGCCGGGTGGAATACCCCTGGCGCAGGGCGGCCGGAAGCGCTTGCGGTGATCCTATCGCACAGTTTTTCTCACTTTTCCAAATGAAGAGGGGCTGTTTTCCCACCGCTTGCTTGACCATCTCCGGTAAACCCATAAATTTAGGGCAAATATAATCCTTTCGGTTTATACTCACCAAGCGGGGCGCCAATAAAAAATCACAGCGGTTGCTCAAGGATAAACAGTGGCCGATGAATACTTTCACCGGCAGACAGGCCTCATCAACGCTGGCCTTTACCCCGGTGTTCAAAAGATCTTTCCCGGTTGGTCCCGAGACGACCGGGGTCAGGCCCAACTCCTCGAAAAAAACGCGCCACAACGGTCCATACCAGTAATAGAGCAACGCCCGTGGAATTCCGATCTTGATCTTAATCCCTCCCCAGCTCTGGACCCAAGTCAAAGGGCCGCGGTACTCAAGAATCGCGGACTTATCCCTTCCGCGCTATTTCCTTTTTGACGACCCTGACCAATTGCCGCAGGCGGGGTAAAGACTGAACGATGCCACGGGCCGCCAAGGGTTTCCCCCACTGGGGACAGCGGAGCTTTTTGGAGATAAAACCCCCGATGCGGGTGGTCAAACCAATCGCCGTCAAGGTGTTAACCAGGATGATCTGGTCGGCCACACCCAGGTGGCCGGCCAAGCTGAGAATGGCCCTTACACAAAGGGGGGCCTGGCTGTTCAGGCCCAAGATATACACCTCGTTTCCTGCTTCGTCCCGACCCACAAAATATGGCTCGCCAAAGTCCTCCGCTTCGGCGCGGTCAAATTCGGGGATCGCCATAATTTGCTCCGGCGAGACGGGTCCGTCCAGCGGCAAGTTTCCCAAATGTAAATGGGAAGCAACCACCGACGAATGGGCCCGTCCGTAGCAATGATAGATTACCTTCACCTACAAACTCCTTTGCACTTCCCGGACCATCCGGCCGATCGCATTATACCAACCGCAAAGTGCCGGGCTACTCACAGCTCTCTGCTTGCGGTACTGGTCAAGGGCGGCTTTACAGTCAATAAAATGGTAATTTAATGGGTCTTCCCCCAGAAGCGGAAGGAGCTTCGTGATTGTTTTCAGCACCAAAGCCGGTTTTTTTCCGGTGGCCAAGGTGTAAACCTCTTCCCCTCGCCGTCCCCGCCCCGCCAGAAACAACACGCCAAATTCGCGGGGAGTAACCCCTTTCCGCAACGGCAGTTCTTGCCGGAGAAGGAAACGGAGCTCCGCTTCGGTCTCGACCCGGGAGGGTAAATACCCGAGATGAATGGCGGCCGCCAAAGGGGCCACCCCATCTTCGCCCTCCCAATGGTAGATTACTTTAAAACTCTATTCCTCCTTCGGCGATTGCTGGTCGGTGTCGACATCATTACCCCCGCCGCCACTGCCTAGCCCGGTGCGGATTTTGTCAAATCCGCCGTTGATCGCAAAGTAGATCGCCACCCCGACCGCCAAAAGGCCAACGATCCACAAAAGGGCACGGGTTGCCCCGGCACCCACCGCGCGGTTGCTGGCCCCCGGGTTGGCCAAAACTTCTTTGGCCGCGGCCGCAAAGATCGCGGCCCCTCTTTCCGCCTCTTCCCGGCTGTTGGTGTGGGAGCCCATCTCCACCAGGAGCAGCCGCGGGGCCAAATCCTGGTTATACTTACCGTCGGCGTAGAAAATCCCTTTGATAAAACCGGGGTATTTTTTATCGACCACCGACTTGATTTGGTAGGCAAAAGCTTCATTCGCTTTCATGTTTGGGTTTTGCCGGCCAACCACCAATTGGGCTTTGGTGACCGCCGTATTATTGATTTCGTCCGCATACTCGTCGGCCGGGACCGCGTCCCGGTGGATATCCAGCAGGGCAATGGGGTTTTTCTTCAAGAGCTCGGTGGCGGTCCGCCGTGACCGGTCATAAGCCATCGCGTCGTGAGGGTCGTGGGGTGTTTTTTCGTGAATAACATTAACCCCCCGCTCCCGTAACGCTTGGGCCAATGCTTCGCCCACCCGAAAGATGCCGCCGTTCTCCCGGATACTGGCGCGCCCGTCCGTCGGAACGTAAGACTCCGCCGAGTGGGTATGGTAGATGGCCACCGGGCGGTTTCCACCCTGAACATATTCCTCTTTTCCCGGAAAAAGACGGGCCACCGCACTGGCCAGCCGGGTGACAAGGGACGGGGCGATCGCCGCCTCCAAATTTACTTCGCGCACAAAGCGCAGATGTGCGGTGTTCTCCTCCACTTTTTCCACCCGGTACAGCTTGTTGTCGGCCGTCAAGTACTGGTCGCCTTTTTTCACTTCATGGGCCGTCCGGGCAATACGGCGGCCTTCCGCATCCACCAGGGTATAATAGCCGTCCGTCCGTTCCGTATGTCCCCACACCGGACCGGCCAGCGTCAGCAGGACAAGCAGGAGCACACAGCCAAGAACGACTGCTTTTTTATTCATGATCCGCGCCTCCTTCCTGTTGTTCCGGTTCAACCAGACCTTCCGGGCGTTCGTCGGAACGGTCCGGTCCCCCCTGCAGCCGCTCCCGGGTTTCTCCGATTATTTCCGCCAAAACCAGGCCAATGATCCCCGCGAGCACCACTGTATCAAGCACGCCGGCACCCCCGATCCGGGTCGGACCGTACCGCGTGCCCCGCATGGCTCCCTCCACGGCATGGGCAATGTCGGCCAGGATCACCCCGCTGGTGGCACTGATAAAGGCCAAACGCCGCGACCGCCCGATGATATAAGCGGTTACTCCGGCAATAATCCCCCACAGATACTGGGGTTCGATCATCCCGGCGTTAATATCGAATTTATAGATCTTGGCTACGCCATAAATGAGGGCACCCACCAGGATCGCCCCGAGAATTCCCCGGCTGGTCTCTTTGGCGGTCCCCGCCCGGGATAAAACGTAGATGCTCAAGGCCAGCGGGATGAGGGCCCCGCCCAAATTGATACTGACCGGTGGCTGTCCCCGGTAGAGGGGGATCTCGATAAAACTGCCACCGACCATCGCCGCCAGAATCAGCAAAGCCCATTTATCGTTGAGATACAGCCGGTCTAAAACCTGCTGGGCCAGTCCCAACAGGATCAAAATCCCCGCGCCAATCAGTAGCAACAAGCCGATACTCATCCATTTTCCTCCTCCCGTTCCTTACGTCACAGTCCGGTCATGTTAAAACTTATTATCCCACCGCTTTAAATTACAATTCAAAAACTAACCCGGCAACTAAAAAGCCGCCCGACGGGGTTTCGCCGGCAGGCCCAAAGCGACGTGGAGGAGGCAAAAGCGGAGACAAAAAAAGCTTTCCCCATGCTGAGGAAAGCTTTCGCAAGCAAACATGTTATTTATCAGTGGCAACTGTTTTTTTTATTGTGATTGGCAAACTGGTTTTTATTAATTGCGGTCGTTTTGGTCCAACCCCATCTTTTCGGCCAGCAGGTCGCCTAGATTGGAAGAGAGCGGTTTATCCTCCAGCCCAGGAATAACCGGGGCCTGCTTCTCCTCCCGCACCGGTTCCTCCTTCTTGGGTTTCTCCTGGGCGGCCCGGATACTTAAACCGATTCTCTTTTCTTCCGGTTCGACTTTGAGCACTTTCGCGCGGACCGTTTGGCCGACCTGAACCACATCTTCGGGTTTTTCCACTCGCCGGTCGCTCAACTGGGAGATATGGATCAAACCGTCAACGCCTTCTTCCAGGTTCACAAAGGCACCGAAAGAGGTCAGGCGGACTACTTTCCCCTCGACTATATCGCCCACCTTATACTTCTCCCCGATCTTACTCCAGGGATGGGGGGATAACTGTTTCAGGCTAAGGGAGATTCTTTTGGCTTCCGGGTCAACCTTGGTGACCAAGACCTCAATCTCTTCACCCTCTTTTAACCGGGCCGAAGGATGGGAAATCCGTTCCCAGGCGATCTCCGAAACATGGAGGAGTCCTTCCACGCCCCCGCCGATATCCACAAAGGCCCCAAAGGGTGTCAAGCGGGTGACCACTCCTTTACGGGTCTGGCCTTCGGCCAGTTCGGCAAAGACCTTGGCCTCAACCGCCGCCTGTTCTTCCGCCAACACCTCTTTGCGGGAGAGGACCACCCGGTGCCGCTGGGCGTCGAAATCAATCACATAAAACTCCGCTTCCAAGCCCACCAGGGTGGACAGATTGCTTACGTAACCCAGATCCGCATGGGAAGCAGGAAGAAAGGCAATGAGACCATTGATGCTGACCTGAAGGCCGCCCTTGACCGCCTGGATAATCTTCCCGGACACCCGTTGGTGTTTTTGGAAAGCGTCCTTCAATTGCAACCAGGCCAACTCTTCATCCGCTTTCTTCTTGGAAAGCCGGGTTTTTTCCTCCCCTACCTGCAGGACCATCACTTTAATCCTGTCTCCGACTCGCACAAGTTCACGGGCGGATTCCACTTTTTCGCTGGTCAGTTCCGCCAGGGGAATCGTGTAGTCGGACTTCCCGCCGACATTAACCGCAATCTCCCCGTCGTCAACCGCCACGACAGTGGCTTCGATTATTTCGCCCACTTCCAGCCGCGGGATCTCTTGGTTTAGCAACAACGCTTCGCTGTCCATCGCTTCGCTGTCCATGGTGGCCTCTGCGTTCTCCACTTTATCTACCTCCTCCGTCAGATGTCCGTTCGTCACTTGATTTTCCATGGTTATACCTCCTGTATAATTGTGTTGCAGCCAGTCCACGACCTCGGAAATCTGACTTTGAGGGGTCGACGCTCCGGCTGTCACTCCAATTATTTTTTTCCCTTCCAACCATTGGGGATTAATTTCTTCTCCTGATTCGATATGATAAGTTGGGGTATAGGCAGCCCCAATCTCGACCAGTTTACGGGTATTGGCCGAATTCTTGCCGCCGATGACCAGTAAAACATCGACTTCCTGGGCCAACTTGGCCGTTTCCGTCTGCCGCTCTCTGGTCGCATGGCAGATGGTATTAAAAATCTTCAGTTCCTTGGCCAGCGGGAGCAAAGCCTCGACAACCGCCGCCAGCTTTTCCTGGGGAAGCGTGGTCTGGCAGACCAGCCCCAGTTTGGGTTTGAAGGACTTTGTGCGCCACTGGTCGGGCTGGGCCGGGTTCACCACCACCGCATCACCCTCGACGGTGTCAACCACGGCCTTCACTTCCGGATGGTCGGGGTCGCCAACCACCAACACTTGATAACCATCCCGCTGCAACTCCTGGGCGTAATTTTGTTCCTGTCTAACAAAGGGGCAGGTGGCATCGATCACTTTTAGCCCCCGTTCCCGGGCCGCGGCAAAAACCTGCGGACCGGCCCCGTGTGAACGGATGAGGAGAATTCCTCCCGGTTCGGCCTCCTTCAGGTCGGAGATGGTTTTGACCCCCTGTCTTTCCAGATCCGCGATCACCCGGGGATTATGGATCAAAGCGCCCAAGATATAAACCGGTTGTTGGTTTTGCTCCCGACTCTCCTGGGTAATCCGCAGGGCCCGTTCCACCCCGAAACAAAAACCGGCTTTCTCCCCGATTATAATTTTGCCCATTTTTCCACCGTCACTTCCGCCTTTTCCCATAATTCAAGCAAACTCGTGAAAATTTGGTCGGTTCCTTGCCGGACCGTCTCTTTTTTGTCCGCAGTGGCTTCCAATTTGAACGCCGGACCAACAAAAGCTTTGATCCGTGGAAAACGGAAGGGTTTCAAATGGTGGGTTCCGGTGATCACCATCGGGAGGACCTGTGCTCCGCTTTCGATCGCCAGCATCGCCGCTCCCGGCTTTAAGGGGTGGATTTGGCCGTCCCGGTACCTTTTACCTTCGGGGAACATCCCCACCACTTTACCGGCCGCCAGCGCCGACCGGGCGGCCCGAAAAGCACCCCGGTCGCCTGTCCCGCGTTTGACCGGGAACGCCCCGAGGCGCCGGATTAAACCGCCAAACAGAGGAACCCGGAAAAGCTCCTCTTTGGCCATAAAACAAACCTGCCGCTTTTGCAGGCTACAACCGACCACGATCGGGTCGATAAAATTGGCGTGGTTACTGACAACAATCACCGGACCCGTTTCCGGCAGATGCTCCGCCCCAAATACCTGAAACCGGTAGCAAAGGCGGAGAAAACCGGTGAGCAGCGTTCGGCAAACTCGGTACAACAAACTGGTCAACCCTCCTGCATCGTACAGAAAGAAGATGAAGCCAACGCCAAGATCCTTTCGACCACTTCCTCAATGGAGAGCGCCGTCGTGTCCAAGGTTACACTGTCCGGTGCCGGCCGGAGCGGTGCCACGGACCGCCCGGAATCGAAAGCATCTCGCCGTTTTAAATCCTCTTCCACCTCGTCAATGGTCACCGTATCTCCCTTTGCCTGCAACTCCAACCACCGCCGGTAGGCGCGTTCACGCAGGGAGGCGGTTAAAAAAATCTTCAGATCGGCGTGGGGGAGAACCACGGTCCCAATATCCCGGCCGTCCATCACCACTCCCCCCTGGCGTCCAATCCGTTGCTGCTGTTTAACCAAAACTTCACGCACGCCCGCCACGGCCGAAACCGCTGAGACGGCCTTCGTCACCGGCGCCGTCCGGATCTGGGCACTAACATCCTCGCCGTCCATGAAGAGGTGGTAGGAACCGTCGGCAGTCTGTTTAAACTCCAAAGCCGTCGCCGCGGCCAGCTTGGCCAATGCGGCCTCATCGTCCAGAGCAAGACCGGCCCGGAGCGCTTTTAAGGTCACCGCCCGGTACATCGCGCCCGTGTCAAGATACAAGATGCCCAGGGCGTCCGCGACGCGTTTGGCCACCGTACTCTTCCCTGACCCGGCCGGGCCGTCGATGGCAATCGTTATTTTTCCAATCTCCTTCGGTTGTTGTTTCACCATTTTTTCACCGCAACTTCTAATCGCTGTTGTGCTCCGCGGCCCCGTCTTCCTCCCTGGCCGCCTTGTATTTTTCCTTTGACCGGTGGACCACCTTTAATGCTTCCAAGAGGTTCTCTTCCAACCGTCCCAAAATCTCAAACACATAACGGTTGGCTTCCTCCTCCATTTGCCGGGCCACTTGCAAAGCTTTATCCTTAATCTCTTTACCCTCTTCCTGTGCCAGCTTGATCAGATGGTGCTCCGCGAGGAGCCGCTCCGCCTCCTTGCGCGAACGGGTCAGGAGGTGTTCCGCGTCTTCCTGCGCTTTCCGGAGAATAGCCTCCTTCTGCTTAACAAGCTCCTGTGCCGCCTTCACCTCTTCGGGGATGGTCACCCGGATCTTCTTCATGATCTCCAGCGCTTCATCGAGCGGCAGAAAGGCACGCCCCGCCAAACGGGGGCTTTTCGTGATCAGTTCCTCCAAACGCCCCAGGAGGGAGAACAAATGGTTACTGCTCAAATTTTCTCCCTCACTTTAGCCATTTTCTCCTGTAAAGGGGCAAGGACCACCGGGGGAATCAAACCTTCCGGATTCCCGCCGAAGAAAACAATCTCCTTTACCAGGCTGGAGCTGAGAAAAGCATATTTATTCTCCGTCATCATAAACATTGTTTCAAGCTCCGGTGCCAATTTTTTATTGGTCAACGCCATCTGGAACTCGTATTCAAAATCGGAGAGCGCCCGCAGCCCTTTCACGATCACCTGCGCTTTTTGGGCCCGCGCGTAATCAACCTGCAAACCGCTGAAATGGTCAACCCGCACATTTTTAAGGCCGGTATCGGCGATAACTTGTTTGAGCAACGCAACACGCTCTTCGATGGTAAAGAGGGTTTTCTTGTTCGGATTGTTCCCGACCGCAACGATTACCTCGTCGAAGATCTCGGCCGCTCTCGTTATAATATCAAGATGACCATTGGTGACCGGGTCAAAACTCCCCGGGCAGACGGCCCTTGTCATTCCCCATCAGCTCCATCATCGATATACTCCCAAAATTCCAACGACACCTCACCATAGACCCTTTTATCCACCCGCTGGAGGCACCCGATCCGTTCGGGAAGGAGACTCCGCCGCGGAATCTCCACCACAATCTGTCCGGTTGTCGCCAGGACAGACAACCGGGAGATCAGCTCTAAAACTCGAAACCACAGGTCGGCGTGAAAAGGGGGATCAATGAAAATAAGGTCATAGGGGGCCTCGTCCCGACTGATCTTCGGTAAAATCCGCAGGACATCAACGGGATAGACTCTGACCTCAGTGTTGTTCGTGTCGGGTAGACGGCGAAGATTCTGTTTGAGGAGGCGTAACCCCTTCGGATCTTTCTCAACAAAGGTAACCGCCCGGGCCCCACGGCTTAAGGCCTCAATTCCTAACGTCCCGGCCCCGGCAAATAGGTCCAAAACCCGTCCGTTAAGAAAGGTGGCGCCCAAAATATTAAAGAGCGCCTCCCTCAACATATCAGTGGTCGGCCTTAGTCCTTCATGGGTTGGGCCCAGCAGTTTCAGTCCGCCATATTTTCCGCCTGTAATCCGCATCTTAAACCTACTTCTCTTCCGAACTTGCCGCTTGTCCGCGGAAGTAAAATGCCTTGGCTGTATCCGTCTTGCACCGGTCGCCGGCAAACTTGGTCAACAGCCAACTTGCTCAACGGCAACTTAATACGCCATTACTCCACCGAGAATAAATAGTAGTACAAGGGTTGTCCGCCATAATATAATTCCACTTCCGCATCGGGGTAGAGCGCCTGTACTTTCTCCAGGACGCTTTCGGCTTCCTTCTCGTTAATATCATGGCCATAATAAATAGTAATAAATGAGTCCTCCTCCTCAACACAGTGGGAAAGCAAATCGAGGAGAACCGCCGAAGCATCCTTCCCTTTACATGTGATATCGCCGTCTTTTAAACCGACGATATCCCCTTCCTGGATCTCCAGGCCGTTGATGGAAGAAGCCCGGACCGCAAAGGTCACCTCGCCGGTGACCACCGAACTCAAAGCCCTGGTCATGGCCTCCTGATTATGGACCAGACTTTCTTCCGGCGCAAAGGCCATCAAGGCCGCAATCCCTTGCGGGATAAATTTCGAAGGCACCACCGCCACTGGGATATCAGTGAGTTCGCCGACTTGTCCGGCGGTCATGACAATATTGCTGTTGTTCGGCAGAATGATCACCTGTTTCGCCGGTACCTTCATCACCGCTTTGTATAGCTCTTCCGTGCTCGGGTTCATCGTCTGTCCGCCGGAAATAACCTCATCCACCCCGAGGCTGCGGAAGATGTTCTGGAGACCCTCGCCGGAAGCAACGGCCACCAAACCGATCTCCTTATTGGCTTGGGGCGGCTGGTCCCGCCGGAGTTGTTCCAGTCGTTGTTGACTCTGTTCCACCATATTGTTGATGTCGATCTCGGACAATGACCCCAAATGCACGGCGTAGTCCAGGATCAAACCCGGATTGTTGGTATGAATATGGATCTTTATTGTCTTTTCGTCCCCCACTACCAGGAGGCAATCACCATGGGGCTCCAGATCCTCTCTGATGGTCTCCAAATTCATATTTTCACCGCGGACGATAAACTCCGTACAATACTGGAAGGTAATATTCTCCGGATCCAAATCCAAATCGTCCTCAACCCGGGCAAAAAGCTGTTTTTTCTCGTCCGGTGCGGCCTTCCTGACGACGACGGCCTCCCCTTTTAAGCCGGCAAGCACACCTTGAAAAAAGAAGAGCAGACCTTTCCCGCCCGCGTCGACCACTCCAGCCTGTTTCAGCGTCGGCAACATCTCCGGTGTTTTGGCCAGCACTTCTTCCGCATGTTTATAGACTTGCTCTAAAAACCGGATCGGATCTTTCTCTTTCCCCTGGAGCTTTTGGGCTTTTTCGCCTGCTTCCCTTACCACCGTAAGAATTGTTCCCTCAACCGGTTTCCGAACCGCCTGATAAGCCGTGTTGGCAGCCCCTACGATCCCCCGGACAATTTCAGGGATCCCCAGCTTGTCCACTTTGCCGACCGCACGGGCAAAACCGCGGAAAAACTGGGAAACAATAACCCCGGAGTTGCCTCGGGCCCCCATCAATGCACCCTGGGCCGCCCGTTCCAGGATATTCGCCACGTCATCGGTGGCCTTTTCCGCTTCCCGTAAAGCCGCCTGAAAAGTCAGGGACATATTCGTTCCCGTATCGCCATCCGGAACCGGAAAAACATTTAGGGCATCCACTTCCTCTTTATGCCCTACCAAATTATCCACGCCTGCAGCAAGTATCTGTTTTAATTTTGGTCCATCGATTAAATCAAGGCTCAATCCTTGACCCTCCCTACAAATTACCGTTACTTCCCGTGCGGACACCGGTCACAATCACGTTGATTTTGGTGGCCACAACTCCAAGTTGATTTTCAATGGCGTATTTTACATTTTCAATCACATTATGGGCAACTTCATTGATTCTGGTACCATACTCCACGATCACGTACAGATCGACAATCACCCGGTTATCTTCGATCCGCACCTCGATCCCTTTGGTCAGATTTTCTTTGCCCGTTAGTAGTTCGGCGATACCGTCCTGAAAACTCCGGGAGGACATGCCCACGACCCCAAAACATTCCAATGCGGCAATCCCGGCCACCATGGCAATGGCTTCCGGGGCGACGTCTATTCTTCCCAAAGTTTTTTGGGACTTAACGGAGAGGTTTCTCTCCACGGATCCGACCTCCTTTTGGGGATAAATCCTAAGTTATATTCGCCCTCCAAACCGCAACTCCTGCTCATTTCGGAAAAAACCTGGAAAAAACGGAACTGGCGGGCAAATAACCGGCAGATGCTTCTTCCCCTCTATTATACTACTAATCTACCCCTATTAACTTCTTTCCCGAGGATAATTCTCCTCTTTCCTCGGCTATTATCTTTATTTATAATATAAATGCAAATTTTTTGTCAAATATTATC
This sequence comes from Capillibacterium thermochitinicola, assembly GCF_013664685.1. Classification (NCBI taxonomy): domain Bacteria; kingdom Bacillati; phylum Bacillota; genus Capillibacterium; species Capillibacterium thermochitinicola. The sequence continues at coordinate 89,022 of NZ_JAAKDE010000015.1, read as the reverse complement.
TGGAACTATGGCTTGCGGAGCGGTGTTTGATGTGATAGAATTGTCCTAGTATGGATTAAGCGCTGTGGAGGTGTAAACCAATTGTCTGCTCGCTGTGATATTTGCAGTAAAGAACAGCAAACCGGTAACCAGGTCAGTCACTCCAACATTAAAACGAAACGGGTTTGGAAACCAAACATCAAACGGACCAAAGCACTGATCAACGGAACGCCCAAAACGATCAAAGTTTGTACCCGTTGCCTGCGTTCAGGGAAGGTACAAAGGGCGATCTGATCGAAGGTAGCGTGTACCCCAAAAAAGGCCTTTTTTATGGGTCTTTTTTGTTTGTTTTTGGGTTATTTTAATTTTATCAAAGAATTTCATCGCTGGCCTCTTCTTTTTTCTGTTTTTTGGTGGAGTAGAGTAGGATTAGGTATTATTGAGGTGATTGATGGTGAGCCAATTCCAAAAGATGAAACTTTTTACCGGTACCGCCAACCCCGCTTTGGCTCAAGAAATTGCCACTCTTCTCGGTGTCTCTTTGGGCGGAGTCCGGATCTCCCGTTTTGCCAACGGGGAAATCTATGTCCGTTACGACGAAAGTATTCGTGGCGCAGATGTCTTCGTCGTGCAACCCTTTTCCAAACCCGTAAACGAAACCCTCATGGAACTCTTGATCATGATTGATGCGTTGAAACGCGCTTCCGCCGGGCGGATCACGGCGGTGATCCCCTTTTACGCTTACGCCCGTCAGGAAAAGAAAACCGCGCCCCGGGAACCGATCACCGCGCGCATGGTCGCTGATATTCTCACCTCGGCCGGTGCCGACCGCATCCTGACGATGGACCTCCACTCCCCGGCGATCCAAGGTTTCTTTAATATTCCCTGCGACAACCTGACCGCCCTACCGAAGCTCTCCCAATACATAAAGGAAAAGAATATTGAAGACGGTGTCGTGATCGCTCCTGATGCAGGCAGTGTGAAAAAAGCGGAAAAGCTTGCTACCTACCTACATTTACCCCTGGGCGTCATGTATAAAAGAAGGCCCGGCCCGAATGTGGCCGAGATGTCCTTTTTCATCGGCGATGTCAAAGGCAAATCACCGATTATTATCGATGACATGATCGATACCGCCGGTAGTCTGGAGCAAGTGATCAATGCTTTGGAAGAAAGAGAAGCCAAAGAGATTCATATTCTCGCCACCCATGGGGTCTTTTCCCCACCGGCCCTCGAACGCCTGAACCGGCCCAGTGTGAAAGAACTGGTGGTCTGTAACACCCTGCCCTTAACCGAAGACCCCTCTTATCCCAAGTTAAAATTGCTTTCGGTCGCCCCCTTGTTTGCCGAGGCGATCCAGCGGATCCACGAAAACAACTCCGTAAGTGTGCTCTTTGATTAAGTGGCCAAGCAGTCAAAATTCGCTTTCTTCATCCTGGCGAGTGGTTTTTCACTCGCCAGGAATTGTTTTTAGAAGGTCCGGAATGCTCACAATCGGCTGGCCGCCAAAGTAAACCTGGGGCACTTCACCCATGATAATCGCTTCAGTCAATGGTACCTCGGCGCGGATCTCCACAAGGGAGTCAAGCAAAGGAACGACCACCCGGACCATTGTTTTTACTTCCAGATATATTTTATGCCGTGTTTGGTTGATCCCGGCCTCCTCAAAAACGTCGTAGACCCGGCTCTCCACCGTCCCGACCGGGACAATTATGACGGGGATATCGGGTCCCCGCCCCGCCAGGATTTGGCTTCCCAACAATTGGCCGAGGGGAAGATAGATCTTGTCATCCTTCGTGTTTTTCATTAATTCCTGTACGGTGATGGTGGCATCCGAAGCCAGGCGGTTAATCTCACCGGTATTTGGTTGCATCAGAACGACCCGTCCCCGGTTATCCACTTTCACCGAGATTAAATCTTCGTAACGAATATTTTTGGCGACCTTCTCGCGAATCGCCTGGTTGATTGAGGTTGTTGCCAAGACGCGCGCATGTGCCTCCGCTTTCGCTTGGATGACCGGTCGCAAACGATGATCGGCAAAGAGGAATCCGCCGATCAGAAAGAGAATAAATAAGAAAAAAAGCAAAGTCTTTTTCTTAAAAAAATGCGGTGGTAAAACCAGGATTCGCCTTCTTTTTTTTAGTCGCATCCGCATATGACCACCACCTTTCCCTTGTGACTGACCCGTTCCGTCACGCACCTTTTCTCTTTTATTCTTATGTCCGATTTCAAATTTCTGACCTGCGGGATGGCCTGACGGCCGGTGCTTCTGTCAAGCCTTTTCAAGCCCAATATATAGACTTCGGTTGGAAAATATGCAATTCTTTCACCTACCAAACTGGGAGGGGCAGATGATGGCCAAACTACTACATAAACCTTTCGGCTTATCATGGCGTTTAATCGGAATCGTCGTTGTCTCCGGGCTCTTCCTCGGGATCGCGGCCGGAATAATTTTTGGTTCAAAAATTCCGGACAACCCCCCGCCCCCGGTGGAAGCGACGATCATCTATGATATCAATGGCGATATTGTTCAACGCCTTTTTCAGGAAAACCGTATCCCCGTGGATTTTGACCAGATCCCCGAGATGATGAAAAACGCGATCATTGCCGTCGAGGATCCGGATTTTTACAACCACCGGGGGATCAAGATCAGAGCAATCCTCCGGGCCGTCTGGGTAAACCTTTTGGCTTGGGACTTTAAACAAGGGGGCAGCACCATCACCCAGCAATACGCCAAAGTTTCCCTCTTGACCCACAAGAAAACCATCTCGCGAAAGGTTAAAGAATGGTTTTACGCGATCAATTTGGAACGGAATTTATCAAAGAACGAAATTTTAGAGCGCTACTTGAACTATATCTACTTCGGGAACGGAGCCCACGGGGTGGAAGCCGCAGCCCAGCGTTATTTTAATAAGCACATTTGGGAACTGGAGTTACCCCAGTTTGCCTTACTCGCCGGGATTATCCGCAGTCCGGGTTACTATTGCCCGTTCAAAAACCCGGAAAATGCCCTGGAACGCCGGAATTTCGTCCTCGAAAAAATGGTGGAGGCCAAATTCATCACCCCCGAAGAGGCCGCCCAGGCCCGTCAAACACCGCTGGGGGTAGTCAGCGAAGGGGCCCGGATCCGGAATGCGCCCTACTTTGTCGACTACATCATTCAAGAACTAACGGTTAAACACAACATGTTCACTGAAGAAGACCTCTACACCCAAGGCTACCGGATCTACACCACCCTGGACCTGCGGATGCAGGCCATCGCCGAAGAGGCCATCGCCGACCTGCCCACCGGGAAGCCGGACCGAAACAATGTCACCCAGCCGCAGATTGCTTTTGTCGCCATGGACCCCACCAATGGCCACATCAAAGCGATGATTGGCGGGCGTGATTGGCAAAACACCCAGTTAAACCGGGCAACCAAAGCCTACCGCCAGCCGGGTTCCTGTATCAAACCCTTTGTTTACGCGGCGGCCATTGACAGCCACCGGTTCACCCCCGCTACCGTCTTGATTGACGAGGAGATCGAATACCCCTCCGGTGACGGTGGGTCCTGGATCCCCCAGAATTTCAGCAAAACCTTCCAGGGGCCGGTCCGTTTACGTACGGCTTTGGAGAATTCCCTCAATACAATCTCCGTGCGCCTCACCGACCAGTTGGGCGTGAGCACTATCTTTAAGATGGCGCAGAACATGGGCCTGACGAGCCTGGTCTCCAGCGGTGGATTGAATGATATGGCCCTCTCCCCCCTGGCTTTGGGTGGTTTAACCCGCGGGGTCACCCCGCTGGAATTGACCGCCGCCTATACACCCTTTGCCAACAAGGGAATCTATTCCGAACCCCTCGCCATTCTTAAAGTAACCGACAGCCAAGGCCGGGTTCTATTGGAGAATGGACCCAAACGGCGGGTCGTGATCCGGGAGTCGGTGGCTTACGTGGTCACGGATATGCTCAAAGGGGTTATTGAAAACGGGACCGGACGACGGGGCCGGATCGGGCGGCCGGCCGCCGGGAAAACCGGGACCTCCGACCAAGACACCAACGCCTGGTTTGTCGGTTATACGCCGGAGATCATCGCCGGCGTCTGGATCGGCAATGACAGCCAGGCTGTGCCTCTGGTTGTAAATAACACCAAAATTACTAGCGGTTACGCCGCCGAAATCTGGGGACGGTTTGCCCGGCGGGTGTTGGAAAACCGGCCGATCACCGACTTCCCGGTCCCGGCGGGTGTCTCAACCAATATTGAAGTCTGTGCCGAGACCGGTTACCTGGCTTCCCCCTATTGTCCGGAGACCATCCGGGAAGTCTTCATTGCCGGGACGGAACCGGTGGATTCCTGTCCGACCCACTCCGCCCCCGACCTTGGGAGTAAAATAATCCTCCAAGTCTGTCTCGACTCGGGCGCCCTGGCCACCACCTTCTGCCCGGCGGACCGGGTGATCACCAAAACCTACTGGGCGGTAACCGGCACGGAAACCACCGACGGCAGTCCGATGCCGACCGGAAACTGCCCACTGCACGGGGAGACCTCCAGCGAAGAGGTCGTCCTGGAGGTCTGTACCGAATCGGGGTTAATCGCCACCCCCTTCTGCCCCTTTGACGCGGTGGAAACCATGTCCTTTACCCCCGGCGATGAGCCTACCCTCCCGTGTAACCTCCATGCGGGACGGAATCGCCGGTAAGGTGATGCGCGGCTAACAATAAACAATAAAAAAAGAACACGAACCCGCTTGCCTAAAACCCGGGTTCGTGTTTTTTTATTTTTTCTTACTTTTCACGGCCAACCGGTCAGAACAGCAGCTTCTGCCGGCGAATCCAGATGTTTTCCAAAAAGCCGATGGCGAAAAGGTTGGTAATCATCGAGCTGCCCCCGGAACTGATAAACGGTAAGGGGATTCCCGTAATCGGCATGATCCCGATATTCATCCCGATATTCTCCAGAATATGAAAGAGGAACATGGCCATGATTCCGGCGGCCACCAGCGCCCCGTTTTTATCCTTCGCCTGTTGGATAATGACCAGGCAACGCCAGATCAGGATGAAGAATAAAACCAGAGTCAAAAAGCCGCCGATAAAGCCCAATTCTTCACAGAGAATCGCAAAGATAAAGTCATTGTGGCTTTCCGGCAAAAACCCCAGACGACCCTGGGTTCCTTGGAAAAGTCCTTTCCCGAAAAAGCGACCGGACCCGACCGCAATGATCGCCTGGCGCACATTCCACCCGCTCCCCGTGGGGTCCCGGTCCGGATTGAGAAAGATCATCATCCGTCGAATCTGGTACTCCTTGAAGGGTAACGGAGTGCCGAAGAAATAATGGCTAGCAAAGAGCAAGACCAAACTCATAACCCCGGCGAGAATAATCAACAGCAAAAAGCGGCGGCTGTACCCGGCCACAAACAGCATGACAAAGAAGAAAAAGATAAAAACCAACGTCGTTCCAAGATCCGGCTGCAGCAGGATCAGCAGCAGCGGAAGAGCGATATGCACAAAGGGCGACCACAGATCCCAAAAGGAATCGATCTCCTCTTTCTCCGCCAAATGTTTGGCCAAAGTCAGAATCACTAATAGCTTCGCAAATTCCGAGGGTTGCAGCGAAAACCCACCCAGATTAATCCAGGATTTTGCCCCTTTCACCTCCAGGCCAAGGGGCGAGAGGACCATAACCAGTAACAAAAGGTTGAGCCCGTAAAGAATCTGGTACATCAGGTCGGGCAGCCGGTAATCGCTGAACATGATAAAAACCATCCCGACGACCCCGATAGCCGCAGCCACCAGTTGTTTTTTGACAATCGCATAAGGGTCGCCGCCGGTTAGATCATAATTGTTTCTGGTCGCACTATAAACCATCACCAAGCCGATGATGACCAAGAGAAAAACAGAGACCAGCAAATAATAATCGATGTTTTTGAGTGTTTTTTTATCCCACAACGCTTCGTCACCTTTTCTTTAACGCCAGTGGCAGTGTTTACTCGACAGCGCGACGCACCCTGACGACGGGAATATTGGCCACCAATTCAGCCTTGGTTTCGGTGGCGTTCAGTTCGATCTCAATCTCCTCTTCCTTAATCTCCACATATTTGGAGATGGCGTTGATGATCTCTTCTCTTAATTGCTCTAGCAAACCGGTGGAGACCTTCGCCCGGTCATGAACGAGGATCAGACGCAACCTTTCAACCGCCTGTTTTTTGCTGGGGGATTCTTCACGAAACAATTTCATTCCTTCTTACCCCTTTCCCTCCGCTTCTTCCTGGGCACCGCTCCCCTTACTTCCCGTTAAGCAGCTTCAAGAACCGGCCAAAGAGCCCCGGTTCACCATTGACCGACATAAACGGAACCTCTTCACCTTCCAACCGGCGGACAATATTACGGAAAGCCTCCCCCGCTTTGGATTGGTCGTTTAAAACAGCCGGTTCTCCTTTGTTCGTGGAAATGATAATCTCCTCATCATCAGGGACAATCCCCAGCAGTTTAATGGCTAAAATGTCATTAATGTCATCCACATCCATCATATCGCCGCGGCGAATCATATCGGGCCGGAGCCGGTTCAGAATCAACACCGGCTCATAGATCTCCCGGTCTTGCAACAGGCCGATGATCCGGTCGGCATCGCGGACCGCGGAGACCTCGGGTGTGGTAACGACGATCGCCTCCGTCGCGGCAGCCACCGCATTTTCAAAGCCCCGTTCAATTCCGGCCGGGCAGTCCACCAGGACATAATCGAACTCTTCTTTTAATTCGTCAACGATTGCAATCATCTGTTCCGGACTGATCGCATCCTTATTCCGTGTCTGCGCCGCCGGAAGCAGATAAAGATTGCTCAACCGCTTGTCCTTAATGAGCGCTTTATGCACTGAACGGCAGGTCTTCTCCGCCACATCAACCAAATCATAGATAATCCGGTTTTCGAGCCCCATCACCACGTCCAGATTACGCAGGCCGATGTCGGCATCGATCATCACCACTTTTTATGGCGCAGCGCCAAACCGGTTCCGATATTCGCCACGGTCGTGGTCTTCCCCACGCCACCTTTTCCGGAAGTTACAACGATCACCCGTCCAGCCATAAAAGAATCCTCCTTTATCTCCTATAATCGCTCAACAACAATCTTTTCCCCTTTGATGTAAGCAACCTCCGGGCCTTGCCACTCTTTCCTGCCTTCCGGGGCGCGCGAGATAATATGAGCAATCCGCAATTGAACCGGGGCCAAAGTAAAGGCGATAATCTCCGCTTTTACGTTGCCCCCGGCCCCCGCATGGGCAATTCCGCGCAGGGCACCTAAAACAATAATATCCCCGGTCGCCACGATCTCACTGCCGGGGTTCACATCCCCTTTCACGACAATATCGCCCTCGTTCTCCAACCGTTGCCCGTTCCGGACCGTTCCTTTGACCAGGAGAACACCGGAGGAGGCCGGTGGCCGTTTTTCAACCCGCGGGTTGGTTTTCTTCCGCAGCACCGGATTGAAACCTTTGATCCGGATCCGGTATTTGGCCAATACTCTTTTTAATCCCGCCAGTTCACCGGGGGTTAGTTGGCGCTCGCCCAGTTCAACCAGGATGGCACCGCCTTGAAAAAAACCTTTGGCCTGGTCCAACTGCCGGTCCAATACTTCCAACCAGTGCACAAAGGAATCATTTTCGGGGACAAACAGCGTCAACCCTTGCTTCAGCCCTTTAAACACCAGTTGCTCGACATGGACGGGCCTTGATACCGATACTAGCATCCTTCGCTCACACCTTAGGCAATTTTCTCTTTTTATTCCACAACACGGTTGGAAAATCCTCCCGTCAATCTAGGCCTTCCGCCACCGGTTCTTGCCGGGTGGTGCGTACCGGGCAAAAAAGTACCCGCTTCCGCCTCGGCCCGCGGCGCTTACTTGTTGGCCGTTGACGGCTGGTTCAGTCCAAAATAGGCTTCATAAATCTTCCGGGCCACCGGTGCCGCTGCCTGGGAACCGTAACCGCCTTCTTCGATCACCACCACCACCACCAATTCGGGATTGTCGGCCGGTGCGTAACTGGCAAAAAAGGCATAATCGTTCTTCCCAATATTCTCGGCGGTTCCGGTTTTCCCGGCCACCGGAATCCGGTCGAGCGGGAAACCCTGGAAAACATACCGGGCAGTTCCTTCCGTCACCACCTGTTCCAAACCTTTCCGCACGATGGCGAGGTTCTCCGGATCAATCTCGATCTCCCGGATGACTTTCGGCGCAAACTTGGTCACCGTCTCCCCCGCGGCCGTCGTGATCTCCCGCACCAATTGGGGCTGATAAACCGTACCGCCACTGGCGATGGTGGAATAGACCTGCGCCAGTTGAATGGGGGTCACATCAACAAAACTTTGACCGATGGAGATCAGGGCCGTTTCCATTGGATACCAGGGTTCACCCCGCGCTTTCCTTTTCCATTCCGGATCACCAATCAGCCCGTCCAACTCCTCCGGTTCCAATCTTAAGCCGGTCTTTGCCCCCAAACCCAATAACCTGGCGTACTTCGCCAGTTTTTCCGGTCCCAACCGGAAGGCCAGCTCCGCCATGACGATATTACAGGAGTTTTTTAGGCCGTCAACTATATTCAGTTTGCCATGGACTTGGCTGCACCGCAGTTGCCGGTTGCCAAACCGGATCACACCCGTGCAGTTGAAAATCTCACCGGGCTTGACCAGGTTTTCCTCCAGCGCGGCCAAAACGGTAATCGGTTTAAAGGTGGAGCCGGGCATAAACTTCCCTCTCGTCACCCGGTTGGAGAAGGGGTTCAACGGGTTGTTAATTAATTCGTTAAAGGCTGCCCGCGAAATATTGCCCACAAATAAATTGGGATCAAACTCCGGATAGCTGACGAGGGCAAGAATCTCACCGTTTCTGGGGTCCAGCACCACAACAGATCCGGCGTTGGCCTTATTGTACTGTTCGTTGGTCTGGGCCCGGGCCCAGGCGATCTGATCGCGGATCGCCTGTTCCGCCACAGCCTGCAGGCGGGCATCAATCGTCAGGTGCAGATTGTGACCGGGAACATACTTCTTCTCTTCCAACACGCGAATGGGTTGCCCCACCCGGTCCACTTCCCAGATCCGGACGGCCTCTTCTCCTTTGAGTTCAAGGTCATAGGTTCTTTCCAAACCCATCTTGCCGATTTCATCGCCGAGACGGTACCCAAGACCGCGCCGCTGTGCCAGTTCTTGTTCACTAATCTCACCGATATAGCCAAAGAGATGCGCGCCCCATTCCCCTTTCGGGTAGTAACGGACCGGATAATCCTCCACCACCACACCGGGCAGATCAAGCTTTGCTTCGAGAATCTGTCCAATCGCTACCGGGTTCACATCCCTTTTCAACGGAACATACTGGTCCTTTTGGTATTTGGCTCTCTCTTCCATCATCTGAAACAACTCTGTTTCGGACAATTCCAAAACTTGGCTTAAAAAACGGACCACATAAGGGTTGTCTTTCACGTCTTCCGGGACAACGGAAACAACATGCGAAAACCGGCTGGTCACCAACAATTCGCCCCACCGGTCATAGATATTCCCCCGGGGGGCGGTAATCCGAATCGGCCGCATCCGGATGCTACTTGATTCCGCGTATTTTTCCTCTCCCTTGACAATCTGTAAATACCAAAGGCGGCAGAGAAGCACGGAGAAGATGAGGATCACCAGGATGGTAAGGACCTTAACACTTCTGTCCAGTCCTGTAATTGTCCGGTTGTTCAATGTCACGCACCAACCTTTAACCTTCGCTCGCGAATAAGATCAAGGCCTTTTTTCAGCCCGTAGTAAACAGGGGCGGTCAGCACCATGTTATACAGGCATAATGGTAAAAGCGTCGCCCCGAGAAAGGAAAGGAAGGCAATCCGCCAACCAAAGGCCAGCAGAATACTTAAGGAAAAGAGCTCGGCCACGATCGTCCCGGCCAGGACCATGCAGAGGGGGATGACCAGGTATCCTTTGAAAATCAACCTTTCCAGATACCCGGCACCGAACCCCAAAAGGCCGAGGATTGTTATGTTGATCCCCAAAATACCGCTCCCGGCCAGGTCCAAACAGAGCCCGCTGAGCAGCCCAAAATACAACCCCGGCCGGATCCCTTGTAACAGACCATAACAAACGGTCGTAATCAAAACCAGGTTCGGAATTACGCCAAAGAGAGAAAGATGGGGAAAGAGTGAAGTCTGCAAAACCAATGGAATGAAGATAAACAGCACATACTTCCCAACCGTCACGCTCCCTTCCTCCTCTCTTCACTTCTCCTTAACCACGTACAGGTACTCCAACCGGCTAAAGTCGGTGGCCGGTTCCAAATAGGCATATTGCTCATAACCGTCTTCGGAAGCATATACTTCGACCAGGGTGCCGATGACCAAATTTTTCGGAAAAAACAAACTGGATTCCGAAGTTAAAATCCGGTCGCCGGTTTGCAACTTGACGCTCAAATCCGACGGTTTAACCAAACAGGTTCCCTTTTTGCCCCCGCCGTAGATATAAACCAGTTCCCTGGTGCGTTCGATCACCCCGCTCATGCTGTTGCCGGGGCGGGGATCGGTCAGCAAAATAACCTCGGAGGAGAAGGGTTCGACCCGTAACAACCGTCCGGCCAGTCCTTCGGCGGTAATCACCGGCATATTCCGGGTTAAGCCAAAGTTACTCCCTTTATCAATCGTGATCGTATCACTGGTGTTACGGGGGTTTCTGGCCACCACCTCGACCGGGATCAGCTCCAATGTCGAGGCGGCTTTGAACTGTAAAAGCTCCCGTAACCGTTCATTCTCCGCGCGCAACTGTTCCAGCTGGGAAAGTTCCGTCGCCAGCTCGGAGAGGCGCTTGCGCATTTCGTCGTTCTCCCGCTGCAGTGCGCCCAGTTCATTGATGGTTGTCCACGAATCCGTCACAAAAGTGGTTACCGCATGGATTGCCTTTTGGAAAGGATACAAAACAAACTTAAACGCCCGCTCAAGCCAGATCTCCTTCTCCCTCTCCTGCGACGAATAGAACATCAAGCCGGTCACGACCAAAAAACAAACGGCTAGGGTTACCAGTAAAACCCGCTTTTGGACTAAAGGTTGCAACACCTTAATCGGCCCCTTTTCCTAATCTTCTTCGCTCAGCGCTTATTTGCTTCGCCCGGCGCTTTCCGGTTCACCCGGCGCTGATCCGGACCGCTCAGCGTTTATTCGAGATTAAGACTTTGCGCAGCTGATCCAACTCTTCAAGCACCTTGCCCGTCCCCCTGGCGACACACGTCAAGGGGTCTTCGGCCACTTGCACCGGCATTTCGGTCTCTTCCGCCAGGAGCCGGTCCAGACCCCGGAGGAGGGCACCGCCACCCGTCATCACGATCCCCCGGTCCAGAATATCGGCAGCCAGTTCCGGCGGAGTTTTTTCCAATGTCATTTTGACCGCTTCCAGGATCGCCCCCACCGGCTCCGCCAGCGCTTCCATGACCTCCTGGGAGGAGATGGTGATTACCTTCGGCAAACCGGTCACCAGATCGCGGCCGCGCACTTCGAGGGTCTCCTCCTCCTTCTGGGGATAAGCCGACCCGATCGTTCTTTTAATATCTTCGGCGGTTTGTTCGCCTACCATTAAATTATAACATTTTTTAATATATTGGGTAATCGCCTCGTTCAGCTCGTCGCCCGCCACCCGGATCGAGCGGCTCGTCACGATTCCGCCCAGGGAGATCACGGCGACTTCGGTCGTGCCCCCGCCAATATCAACAATTAAATTGCCGGTGGGTTCCTGAATGGGAAGACCCGCCCCGATCGCGGCGGCCATCGGCTCTTCTATAGTGAAAACCTCACGGGCACCGGCTTCGCGGGCCGCATCCATCACCGCCCGTCTTTCCACTTCCGTAACCCCGGAAGGAACGCTGATCACCACGCGGGGCGCGAAAAAAGCCCGCCGCCGCCCGGCTTTCTTTATATAATATTGCAACATTTTTTCCGTCACTTCAAAATCGGCAATCACGCCGTCTTTCATCGGCCGGACCGCAACGATACTGCCCGGTGTCCGGCCCACCATCTGTTTGGCCTCTTGACCAACGGCGATTATATTCCCGGAGTCCCGGTCAAAAGCAACAACGGTTGGTTCCTGAAGGACAATCCCTTGGTTACTGACAAAAACGAGAGTGTTGGCCGTACCTAAATCAATTCCCATATCCCGCGAAAAACGTCCGAGCAATTTTTTGAGCATCAATTATTTCCCTCCGGTTGTCAAAAAATATAATGTGGATTCTCTCGAAAGACAAAACCTGATCCGTTAGATCAATCCTTCTTCCTTCATACTGTAATATTTGTGGTCGCCAATGATCACATGATCGAGAATGGGGATACCCAAGAGCTCTCCGGACTCTTTAAGACGGTGCGTTAGCTTGATATCTTCCTGACTGGGACGGGGATCGCCACTGGGGTGGTTATGGGCTAAGATCAAGGAAGCGCTGCTTTGGCGGATCGCGGCTTTAAATACTTCCCGGGGGTGCACCAGAGAAGCATCCAAAGTGCCGATGGAGATCGTCTCCATGCTGAGCAGCCGGTTTTTCGTATTAAGATGCAGCGTCAGAAAATGTTCCTGGTCGAGGAAGCGCAGGCGCGGCATTAAAAAACCGGCGACTTCCTGAGGTGAAGACAGCGGTTGGTCTTCGGTCAGCCGGGCGGTCTGTAACCGCTTCCCCAGTTCAAAAGCGGCCAGCAGCTGAATGGCTTTGGTTTTCCCCACGCCGCGGACCGCGCACAACTCCTGGAGGCTTGCAGCCGCCAGGTTTGGTAAAGATTCAAACTTGGCCAGGAGGAGCTTGGCCAGATCCAGGGCAGACAGATCGGTGGTTCCGGTCCGGAGGACAATGGCCATCAATTCGCTGTTTGAGAGGCTCTCCGCCCCGTACCGTGCCAACCTTTCCCGGGGGCGCTCCTCCGCCGGAAGCGCTTTAATCACCGGTCCCGACAAGGGTTTTCACCTCCGGCAGGTTAATCCCGTATTCCTTTAACAAAAGCGCAAGCCGGGGGACGGGGAGGCCCATGACGTTATAAAAGCAGCCCTCAATCCGGTCAACGAAGATGGCACCAAGCCCCTGAATCCCATAGGCGCCGGCCTTGTCCATCGGTTCGCCAGTACGCAGGTAAGCATCGATCTCCCGGTCGGTCAGCGGACGAAAATGAACCCGGGTCATTTCATAAGCAGTAAGGGTTTTTTCCCGATGGAGAAGGGCCAGTCCGGTAAAGACCTGGTGCCAGCGGCCGGAGAGGGTCTTTAGCATCCGCCGGGCTTCTGCCTGGTCGGCCGGTTTCCCTAAAACCTCCCCATCCAGCACCACAATGGTGTCGGCCCCAATCACCAGGCTGTCCGCGGTCTCCGGTACACTGGCCGTCAGACGAAAAACCTCTTCCGCTTTCCCGCGCGCCGTGGTCACGACCTGTTCCGCGGGCGGGGCCGCCGGGTCCAGCTTCGCCCGTTCTTCAAAGGAGCTGGCGATCACCTTAAACTCCAGGCCCAGCATGGTCAGGAGGTCCTGACGGCGGGGCGAGGCGGAAGCAAGAATAATCGGATGAATCGTCGCCACCTCCCGACTGGATTTACACCGCGGTGCCTTTTCAGGCACCGCGGCAAACCATTAATATTATTTCCCTATCCCACGGCTCTTTCCTGCTTTTTCGCTCCTTTAATCGTCTTCATCGGACACTTTTCTACACAAATTTCACAATTGGTACAGAGCTCGGGGGTGATCCGCGCCAGATTGTCTTCGACCGGAATTGCCCCCGTGGGGCAGTTCTTGGTGCAGAGCCGGCAAGCGATACAGCCCACTTTGCAGACGGCCCGGACCTCCGCCCCTTTATCCTTATTCATACACAGGACGGTCACCTTCTTATCATAAGGCCAGAGGGTAATGATCTGGCGGGGACAGGCTTTCACACACAAGCCGCAACCGGTGCATTTCTCCTCGTCCACCACGGGCAGGGCATTGTCCGACATTTTCATCGCCCCGAAGGGACAAACTTTAACGCAACTGCCCAGGCCGAGACAGCCATAGGTACAAGCTTTGGCTCCCCCGCCCAGACTTTGGGCAGCCGCACAGTCTTCCACGCCAAAATAGATGAAACGCTGCGGCGCTTCCTTCCGCCCGCCGCCACAACGGACCCTTGCGATCAGGCGTTCCGTCGCGGTGCTTTCCACCCCCATCACAGCGGCAATGGGGGAGTGGTCCTTCAAAACAGGACACCCGGTTACCGGTGCCGCCCCGGCGACAATGGCTTCCGCCATGCCGCGGCAACCGGGATAGCCACACCCGCCGCAGTTCGCCCCGGGTAGTAACGCCTCAATCTCATCGATCCGCGGGTCGCTTTCCACGGCCAACTTGCGGGAGGCAATGGCCAGACCCAAGCCAAAAGCGGCCCCAAGCACCAATAAAACGGCAACGCCATGCAGAATGATACTCATGCTTCCGGCTTCCATGTTGTCAACTCCTTTAGTCGGAATTTTCTATGTCGACTTCTTGTACAACGTCAACAGCTAAGACCGCATTGGTAAGGACTCCGCCTTAAAATCCCAACAAAGCCTCAAGGTTAAACCCGGAAAAGCCCAGAAAGGCCATGGAGACCAGCCCGGCCGTAATCAAAGCAATCGGAATCCCTTCCAATGCTTTCGGTAGCGGAGCAAAAGCCAACCGTTCCCGGATCCCGGCAAACAAAATCAAGAGTAACGAAAAGCCAAGCGCACCACCGATCCCGTTGACTACCGATTGGAGGAAATTATAGTTCTCGGTGACATTGATGATGGTTACCCCCAAAACCGCACAGTTGGTAGTGATCAGCGGCAAGTAAATCCCCAACGCTTGGTAAAGCACCGGGCTGCTCTTTTTGATCACCATCTCGACAAACTGCACCAGGACCGCGATGACCAAAATAAAGGTGATCGTCTGCAAAAACTCGATGTTGAACATGACCAGCACCTTCTGGAGCCAATAGGTGATCCCGGAAGCCAAGGCCATCACAAAGGTCACCGCCATTCCCATCCCGGTTGCCGTCTCCACTTGTTTGGAAACCCCCAAGAAGGGACAGATCCCCAAAAACCGCGCCACAATGAAGTTATTTATAAAAATCGCACTAAGGACAATCAACAGATATTCAGTCATGTTACTTTTCCCCCTTTCGGGCCACGAGCCAGTTGATCCCGGCCAGCAACAGGCCGAGGGTGATGAAAGCCCCCGGTGGTAAAATCAGGAGTTTCGCCCCCAGATCTTCGGGGAAAAAGGAAAAACCTTCAAAACCGAAATCGGTGGCTTTCAGCAAAGTACCGGTTCCCACCAATTCCCGGATGAAGCTTAACAAGGTTAAAGCCAGGGTGAAGCCCAACCCCATCCCCAAGCCATCGAAGGTGGAGTCCACCAGGTTATGCTTGGAGGCAAAGGCTTCTGCCCGGGCCAGAACGATACAGTTCACCACAATCAGCGGAATAAAGATCCCGAGCACCCGGTGTAAGTCGGGCATGGTCGCCGCCATCGTCTTATCGACAATCGTGGTAAAGGTGGCGATCACCACCACGTACGCCGGGATGCGGATCTCCTTGGGAATGATCTTCCGCAGCAAAGCAATGATCACATTCGAACCGGTCAGCACCAAAGTGGTGGCAATCCCCATTCCGATTCCGTTCACGACCGCAGTGGTCACCGCCAAGGTGGAGCACATCCCCAAAACCAGGCGGAAGATGGGGTTTTCGTTGAAAACACCGTTCTTGAAGATCTGCCATTTAGTCAACGTCGACACCCCCATTCATCGCTTCAGCGTCCAGTAAAGATTGGGCGGCGGTTAAAGCCGCGTTCACCCCGCGGACAACCGCCCGTGAGGAGATGGTGGCACTGGCAATTGCATCCACTTCTCCTTTGTCCTTCGTCACGGCCAGCGTCATCCCGACCATCGCTTCCCGGAACGCCGGTTGCGTCAAGAATCGAGCGTCTGTGATCTTCGCGCCCAATCCGGGAGTTTCGGTATGACTGATCACAGTCAAGCCGGAAAGGTTCCCCGACGCCGTGACGCCGATCACCATCCGGATCGGCCCCCCATAGCCCTGTTGGTCAACGGTGAAAACAAAACCCATCTCTTCCTCGTCACGATAAGCCCGGTACACTTCCACGATCCCGGCCAGGCCCGCTTCTTCCAGCTCTTTGCGCAAGGCCGGTTCTTCCGTGAAAGTGGTGGTGCCGGGTAAAGCTTCTTGTAAAGCCCGTTCTTTAGCCAGTTCCTCTTGGGCCCTAATCGCCGGTGCGGTCAGGGTGTTCACCCAACCCAGCACCCCGCCGGAGACCACGCAGATGACCGTGAGCACCAGAATCAAACGCCATTCATGTTTACCCATTGGCTTTCACCTCCCCGAACCGCTTTGGTACCGTCCAGCGGTCCAGTAGTGGCGTGGCAAGATTCATCAGGAGAATTGAATAACAAACCCCCTCCGGCAGTCCGCCGTACATCCGGATCAACATGGTAAAGAGCCCGCAGCCAATCCCGAACAGAAGACGGCCCCGCGGGGTAACCGGAGAAGTCACGTAATCGGTGGCCATGAAAAAGGCCCCCAGCATCAACCCCCCCGCCAAGAGGTGAAAGAGGGGATCTTGGCCCATCAGAAAGGCCAGCAAGGTCACAGTCCCCAAATAGCTGACGGGAATCCGCCAGTCAATGATCCTATAGACCAACAAAAACAAGCCACCCAGCAATATGGCTAACGCCGACGTCTCCCCAAGGGAGCCGGCGATATTTCCCAGGTACAGCTGAAGATAGGGAATCCTGGTAATGCCGTCCGCCCAGAGTCCAAGGGGCGTTGCCCCCGAGACCGCATCCACCGATATCCCAAGCGATGCCGCAGTGGAATCCATGGCCCAGTCCAGAGCATCCGCGGGCCAAACCCACTTCACCATTAAGGTCGGCCAGGAAGCAAGCAAGAAGGCGCGCCCGATTAAAGCCGGGTTAAACGGGTTATAACCCAAACCGCCGTAGATCTGTTTCCCCAGAACAATCGCAAAGGCCGACCCGGCCGCCGGGATCCACAACGGCACCGTGGGCGGAAGCGTTAAAGCCAATAACAAACCGGTTACGGCCGCGCTGCCGTCGCCGATTGTAACCGGCCGTTTCAACAGAAGGCGCGTGATCGCCTCCGTTAAGACCGCCGTCACCATCGAGACTAAAATGATCCAAAGCGCGTGCCAGCCAAAAAAGTAAACACCAGCTGCCGCCACCGGTATAAGCGCGGCAACCACCAGCCACATAATCCGCTCAGCGCTTAACCCCGCACGTAAATGGGGTGAAGCGGAAACAACGACTTCGGTCTCTAACAAAATAATACCCCCCTATCGCTTTTTTTGTGCTGCTTTGCTTTGTTGTTTTGCGTTCTTGAACAACTGGAGTAATGGCCGCCTGCTTGGACAGACGTACGCACAGGCACCACACTCACGACAATCAAAAAGTCCGTATTTTTCTGCGTCCCCTAATTTGCCATGTTCTGCATAGTCAGCCAGATAATTAGGGAGTAAGTTGTACGGGCAAGCATCAACACACTTTCCGCAGCGAATACAAGTTATCGCCTGGTATTTCTTCACCTCGGCGCGGGTCTGGACCAAAATCCCGGAAGTACCTTTCATAATTGGTACATCCAACCGGTAAATTGCCGGACCGGTCATCGGCCCGCCCAGGATAATCCGCCCGGGCGGTTCCGGGAACCCGCCACAGTAGTTGATGACATCCTCCAGTAAAGTACCGATCCGCACCCGCAAATTCTTCGGAGTTTTAATCCCTGTTCCGGTCACCGTGACGATCCGGTCAATCAGGGGCATCCCTTCACGAAGATAACGACCAAAAGCCGCCGCCGTTGCCACATTATTGACGATCACCCCAACGGCAATTGGTAAAGCCCCCACCGGGACCTTCCGACGGGTCGCGGCGTAAATCAACATCCGCTCTTCTCCTTGGGGATATTTGACCTTCAAAGGAACAACTTCCACCGGGTAGCCGGCCGCCGCTTTCCGCAAAGCCTCAATGGCATCGGGTTTGTTCGCTTCTACGCCGATTATCCCCCGCGGGGCACCGGCCGCCTTCATAAAGGCCAGCAAACCGCGGATCACATCAGCCGTCTGTTCCAACATTAACCGGTGGTCACAGGTTAAATAAGGTTCACATTCCACACCGTTAAGGATGACATAATCAACAGGTTTTACCGGACAGTATTGGCCTTGGGTCGCTTCGGTTTCCGGCGGGCAATATTTGACGTGCGTCGGAAAGGCGGCCCCGCCCATGCCGACCAGACCGGCTTCTTTCATCAAGGCCTTAATCTCGTCGGCCGTCAGCTCCTCCAGCTTGCGCCCAGAGATCAGATCCGGGGCCCGCCGGTCGGCACCGTCACTTTCGATCACAATCGCCGGTTGCAGTTGCCCGCTTGCATGGGGCCGGGGTTCAATGGCAACCACTTTCCCGGAAATGCTGGCGTGCAAAGGAACGGAGACTCCCCCTTGTGCTTCGGCGATCTTCTGCCCGGTCGCCACTTCGTCCCCTACCGCCACCAACGGTTTGGCCGGGGCGCCGATGTGTTGCCCGAGCGGCAAAACAACTTGGGCCGGAAGCGGCAGTTCTTCAACCGGTAAAGAAGCCGTCAATTCTTTATTGGTTGGGGGATGAATCCCTTTCTTAAAAGTTTTCAGCCCCATCATCTCACTCCTTACATTTGGTATATAAACATGGCAAGAACTTTGCTGTTACTCCTTGTCTCATCTTAGCTCATCTTGCGGCTGTGGACAATGGTAAATGGATCAAGGGCTCTTTGCCAATTAAATGATATACCCGATCACCAACGGTTTTTTAGGCGGTGGCGTCGGGGCCAGTTGCACTGCGGCCAAAACTTCCGCCGCCCCGTTTTCCGCTTCCGCCGCCGTACGGGCATAGACTTTGGCAATCTCCTCGCCCGCTTCAACCCAGTCTCCGAGTTTCTTCTCGATCACCAAACCAACACTGTGGTCAATCGGGTCTTCTTTCCGCGCCCGTCCGGCCCCCAACCGCATCGAGATCAGGCCCAGGGTTTCCGTGGCCCATTTGGCAACATAACCCGAACGCGGGCTCTTGACCCCGACCACATGGGCGGCCAGCGGCAGGCGTTCCGGGTCATCGACGATCCGCGGGTCACCACCCTGTCCCTCAATCCAACGGCCAAAGGCACGCAAGCCGTCGCCACTGTCAAGCAGCGCTTGCAGTTTGGCTTTGGCCACTGCCACCTCTTTTTCCGCTCCGGCCAAAACCAGCATCTGGGCCCCAAGAACCAGGGACAACTCTTCCAGATCGGCCGGGCCTTCACCCCGCAGGGTGGCGATGGCCTCCCTGACCTCCAAAGCGTTACCGACGGCCTTCCCCAGCGGTTGATCCATGTTGGAAAGAACCGCCACCGTCTTGCGGTCGGCGTTTTTCCCGATAGCGACCATCAACTCCGCCAGCTTCTCCGCTTCTTCTTTTGTTTTCAGAAAAGCACCGTCGCCCACCTTCACATCCAGGACGAAACCGTCGGCCCCACCGGCCAGCTTTTTACTCATGATACTGGTCGCAATCAAAGGAATGCTGGCCACAGTCCCCGTCACATCCCGGAGCGCGTAGAGGCGCTTATCGGCCGGGACCAGATTTCCGGTTTGCCCGACCAAGCCGACCCCAATCTTTTTGACCTGGGCAAACAGCTCGTCAAGGGTAAGTTCCGTCCGGAAACCGGGGATTGATTCCAGTTTATCGATGGTTCCCCCGGTATGGCCCAGTCCCCGTCCGGACATCTTACAGACCGGGATGCCGGCCGCCGCCACCAAGGGGGCCACCACCAACGAAGTTTTGTCCCCCACGCCGCCGGTGGAGTGTTTATCAATCTTCACCCCCGGCAGTGGTGAAAGGTCAACCTGGTCCCCCGTAGCGGCCATCCGAACCGCCATATCCCGCGCTTCCCGTGGGGTCATCCCTTGGAAATAAACCGCCATACACCAGGCCGCCAGTTGATAATCGGGAATACTCCCATCCACGATCCCCTGGACGATATAGGCGATCTCTTCCGGTGTATGTTCCAGACCATCACGTTTCCGACTGATCACGTCAACCATGCGCACCTTGCTCACCCCCCCCGTTTTGTATACCGCTTGTTCTTTTTTACCTTTGAGCGATATCTATTGTTGCTTTAACTCCTAATCGTCACCGACACATAATTTTTCACTAGAGTTAACGATAATACCCTTATCCGATTATCTATTCTTGTTTTACCCGTCAAAACCTTTCGCGAACTTTCTTATTTTTCTGCCGTCAGGGCCATTTCCTGGAAGAAACTTATCCCCTTCGTCCAGCCGGCGACCCCGAAAAGATCGGCTATGGTCGCGGCCACGTCGGTAAAGGAAGTCCGCACCCCCAAGGCAACACCCGGCCGCACGGACGGGCCGGTCACCAACAAAGGAACATATTCCCGGGAATGGTCGGTGCTGGGCGTGGTCGGGTCACCCCCGTGGTCGGCCGTGATGATCAACACATCTTCCGGCTTTAACAATGCGGCAATCTTTTCCAGATAACCGTCGGCGGTGGTCAGCGCGGCCGCAAACCCCGCCGGATCATTCCGGTGGCCGTATAGACTGTCAAAATCAATACAGTTGGCAAAGACCAGAGCCGGTCCTTCCAGCTCGGTACCCAAGACCAACAGTTGCTCTAAGGTGCTGATGTTATCCCCTGTATGGTAGCTGGCGGTCAAGCCCCGTCCACTATAGATATCTTCGATTTTACCAACGCCAACAACGGCAACGCCACTGGCGGCCAGCCGGTCCAGGATCGTCTCTTCCGGCGGTACAACGGAAAAGTCCCGCCGCCGTTTCGTCCGTGTAAAGGAACCGGGCTGGCCAATAAACGGCCGGGCAATCACCCGTGCAACCTGGTGCTCACCCCGCAGAAGTTCCCGGGCCGTGGTACAGATCCGGTACAACTCGTCGATGGGGATGATCTCCTCATGGGCGGCGATCTGAAAAACACTGTCGGCCGAAGTATAGACGATCGGTTTGCCGGTCGCCAGATGCTCTGGCCCATACTCCTTGATGATCTCCGTCCCGGAAGCTGCTTTGTTCCCCAGGACGCCCCGGCCGATGGCTTTGGTGAAGGGAACAATAATCTCATCGGGAAAACCGTTGGGGTACACCGGAAACGGCCGGTCCAAAACCACCCCGGTCAACTCCCAGTGGCCGGTGATCGTATCCTTACCAGCTGAAGCTTCAGCCATTTTCCCGTACGCTCCCCGTGGGTTTTCCACCGCAGGAACCCCCAGCAAAGGTTCGATCCGGCCCAAACCCAGGGTGGTCAGGAAGGGAACCTTCAGCCCGCCCACATTCGCCGCCATATTACCCAAGGTGTTACTGCCTTCATCTCCATAGCGGTCGGCATCGGGCAAGGCCCCGATTCCAACCCCATCCAAAACCACAAGAAAAACACGGCGTTTCATCATCATTAAAACCTCCGGTATTGGAAGAAGAGAATTCGTGAATAAAATCACAAAGGATCACCCGAAGGTGATCCTTCTCTTTTACAGTTCGCGGATCCGTGCCGCTTTACCCGAACGTTTACGTAGATAGTATAGTTTCGCCCGGCGAACCCTTCCTCTTCTCACCACTTCAATCTTGGCAATCATTGGTGAATGCACCGGGAAGATCCTTTCCACCCCAACCCCGCCGGAAATTTTCCGTACGGTAAAAGTCTCGCGGAGCCCCCCGTTTGCCCGGGCAATCACAACACCTTCAAAGACCTGAATTCTTTCCCGTTCTCCTTCCACAACTTTATGGTGAACCCGGACCGTATCGCCGGGGCCGAAGACCGGAAGATCTTTCTTTAATTGTTCCTGTTCCACCAGATCAATCAGGTTCATCGTATTCCCTCCCTTCACTCGCAAAATCAGGCTGCCCGTCGGCACGGGCAAGCCGGTAACTTTCGATTAATTCCTTTTCTTTCGCGGTCAATGCCAATTGCGCCAGTAAATCCGGGCGCCGGCGGGCCGTCCGGAGGAGGGCCTGCTCCCGCCGCCACTGGGCAATTTTTCCGTGGTCTCCGGAGAGAAGAATCGCGGGGACCTTTAAACCGCGAAAATCCGCTGGTTTCGTGTACTGAGGATAATCAAGGATACCTTCGGGCCCGCTGAACGAATCCAGCCTCGCCGCATCCGGGTCACCAAGGACCCCCGGCAGCAACCGGATGATCGCTTCAGCCATCACCATCGCCGGGAGCTCGCCTCCGGTCAGGATGTAATCACCGATGGATAACTCGCGGTCGGCCAGCGTCCGGATGCGTTCGTCATAACCCTCATAGTGCCCGCAGATAAAGACCAAGTGGGGCTGGGCACTTAATTCAACCGCAATCCGCTGGTGAAAGATCTCCCCCTGCGGCGTGGTAAGTATGATATAAGGTTTGGTGGCCGCTTGCGCCTGAATCGCTTCTACCGCCTTAAAGATCGGTTCCGGTTTCAAGATCATCCCCGGCCCGCCCCCGTAGGGCGTATCATCCACGGTGGCATGGCGGTCTTCGGCATACGCGCGGAAATTAATTGTTTCCAGTTTAACCAGCCCATTATCCTGCGCCCTTTTGATCATGCTATGGGCAAAAGGGCCGTCAAACATCTCCGGAAATAAGGTTAAAAACTGGATTAACATCTTTCCTCTTCCTCATCCAACAGTCCGGGCGGTAACTCCACCCGCATGATCCCCGCCTCCAGGTCAACAAAACGGACTACAGACTTTAAGGCCGGAAGGAGAATCTCCCCTGCCTCCCCGCCCCGGATGACATAAACATCATTCCCACCGGTAAACATGACCTGCGCCACTGTACCCAGGGGGTGTCCGGCCATCGTCTCGACCTTCAGCCCAAGGACCTGGTCGATGTAAAACCGGTCCGGTGGCAGCGGCGGCCTTTCTGTTTCCGGCAGCCATAAAAACCCGCCCCGGAGCGCTTCGCCCGCGGAAATATTGTCGATCCCGCGAAACTTGACCACCACAAAACCTCTGTAGGCGCGGACCTTCTCCAGGAAGAGCTCCTCCTGACCACGGTCGGTATAGACGAAGACCCGTTCCAGTTCCAACCAGCGTTCAAAGGTGTCGGTGAAAGAAGCAACCTTGACTTCCCCTTTGTTCCCCTGGGTGGTCAAAACCTCACCAACCGCGATCATGCCCGGCGGCGGATTGCGCCAGGGATCATAGGGGGGATGCTTTTTGCTCATTCCACCAATTCCACCATCACGCGCTTGTCCGCAGGAGCGCTGGCCCAGACCAAAGTCCGGATCGCCTTAATCACCCGGCCTTTACGCCCAATGATCTTCCCCAGATCTTCCTTGTTGACCGAAATCTCCAACAAAATAGTGTCGTCGGTATCCTCCCGGCGAACCTGGACATCATCCACGTGGTCAACCAAGGATTTGGCGATCAACTCCACCAGTTCTTTCAAGGTAATTCACACCCTTTCACTCCCCGACCGCCTCGGTACCAAGGACACCAGCCTTTTTAAATAACCTTTTCACAGGCTCCGACGGTTGTGCACCCTGGCCCAACCAATACAAGGCTTTTTCCTTATCCACCACTAATTCCGTCGGGTTGGCGATCGGGTTATAATGACCTATAATCTCAATAAACCTCCCATCCCGCGGTGCACGGGAATCAGCCACCACAAACCGGTAAAAAGGACGTTTTTTTGCCCCCATCCGGGTTAACCGAATCCGAACCATCTTCTCTCACCCCCTTACGTTAGTCTCAATTTTATATATCTTTGTATAGCTTTAAATATTAACCAAAAGATTAATCTAAATTTTAATTGAAAGCCTTACCAAAACGGCAACCTGGGCAGTCCGCCTTTCCCGATTTTACCCAGTTGTTTCATCATTTTTTTACTCTGTTCAAACTGGTTGAGCAAACGGTTAACTTCCTGCACCGGTCGCCCCGAACCCTGGGCGATCCGCCGCCGCCGGCTGGCGTTGATGATCTGCGGTGTCCGCCGTTCCTGCGGCGTCATCGACTGAATAATCGCCTCAATGTGTTTCATACTCTTCTCATCAAGAACAAAACCTTGCAACTGTTTGGGTTTCAGCCCCGGCAGCATCCCAAGGATTTGGTCCAAAGGCCCCATCTTCTGCACCTGGCGCATCTGGTCCAAAAAATCCTCCAACGTAAACTCGTCCTTTTGGATCTTTTTCATCAAGGCCTTCGCCTGCTCGGCTTCGACCGTCGCTTCGGCCTTTTCGATCAGGGTTAAAACATCGCCCATCCCCAGAATGCGGGAGGCCAACCGCTCCGGATGGAAGACCTCGATCCCGTCCAGTTTTTCCCCGCTGCCCACGAATTTGATGGGACAGCCGGTGATCTCCCGGATCGAAAGGGCGGCCCCGCCACGAGTATCACTATCCAGCTTGGTCAGGATCAAACCGGTCAGGCCCAATTGTTCATTGAAGTTTTGCGCGACGTTAACCGCATCCTGCCCGGTCATGGCATCAACCACCAGCAGAATCTCCACCGGGTTGACCGCTGCTTTGATCGCGGCCAGTTCGCCCATGAGTTCTTCGTCAATATGCAAACGGCCGGCCGTATCGATTAAGACGACATCCCGTTGGGTTTGGCGGGCCTTCTCCACGGCCGCGGCGGCAATGGCCACCGGATCCCGTCCGGGGTCACTAAACACCGGCACGGAAAGCTGCGCGCCGAGGACTTCCAGTTGCTTCACCGCCGCCGGCCGGTAGACGTCCGCGGCCACCAGCAAAGGTCGTCGCCCCTGTTTCTGAAGGTAACCGGCGAGTTTTCCGGCGGTCGTTGTCTTCCCCGCCCCCTGCAAACCGGCGAGGAGATATACGGAGGGTGGACGGTCACTGGTCTTGAGCTTTTCCGCTTTCGCCCCCATCATGCCGGTCAGTTCCTGATGGACAATCTTGATCACCATTTGTCCAGGGGTCAGACTATTAATCACTTCCTGACCGACGGCCCGCTCCCGTACCCGGTTGATAAAATTTCGAACGACCCGAAAGTTAACATCGGCCTCCAGCAGGGCTAGCTTAACCTCGCGCAAGGCTTCATCTACATCTTTTTCCGTCAGTTTCCCCTTCCCGCGCAAACGGCGGAAAGTGTCCTGGAGTTTTTCCGATAGCGCTGAAAAAACCATCGTTTCTTCTCCGCTCCCTTTATTCCCTAATGGTCCGCCCTGAGGCCGGCAGTTCTCCTTCCGCTTCCAGCTCTAACACGGCGATGAGACGGCTCAAGGCTTTTTGCACCCGCGTCAGGGCCTGCGCCGCCCGGTCATCGGCCGGGAGGACGCCGGCCAGGTTGTATACGGCTTGCTTAACTGCTTGTACCGCGTCCAACTCCTGTAAATAGCGTTCCACCAGCCCCAATTTACTTTCCCAGCCGGCAAGGAGCTTTTCCGTCCGCTGTAAAAGGTCATGCACAGCCTGCCTGGTCGTGCCGACTTCCTCCGCAATTTCGGCAAGGGAGAGGTTTTCCAGATAATACAGGCCAAAGACCTTCTGCTGTTTCGTGGTCAGTAAACCACCGTAAAAATCATAGAGCAGGCCCATCCGCACTACGTCGTCCATCCCGATGAGCCTCCTTGCTGACAAGTATATTTACTTTACACCACTCAATTAAGTATAAAGACCCGCGACCGAAAAGTCAAGCCTTTTTTGCCTCCATGTTTCGCCCGCCCACACCCCTTTTCGCAAAGGCCATAAAAAGGGCCGGCTTGTTTAACCGGCCCAATAACCAGGAGGGGCTTTGCAATAAATTAACCTTTGACGGAACCTTTTGTTAGCCCGCCAATCAGCAATCCCTGAAGCGATAAGTAAAGAATGGTAATGGGTAACGCCGCCAAGAGCGACCCGGCCGCAAACTGGGTGTAACGTTGGCCGAACCGGGCATTGATAAAATCATGAAGCCCAACCGCCAACGTCCAGTTAGTCGGGGTCGTCAAGACAAGGCGGGCAAAGAGGAAATCACCAAAGGGCGAAACAAAGCTGAAAATGGCAATAACCGAAACCATCGGCAGGATCAACGGGAAGATGATCCGCCACATGATCGCCCATTTGCTCGCTCCGTCAATAATCGCCGCCTCTTCCAGCGATTTGGTGATCCCATCCATGTAACCCTTCATCAGCCAGGTGTTGTAAGGGATGGACCCACCGGCATAGATGATGATTAAGCCCAGATGGGTATCGAGCAACCCGATCAGATTTAGGAGAACGTACATAGCCACCATATTCATAATCCCCGGAAACATCTGAAGGCCAAGCATAACAATTAAACCCACTTTTCTTCCGTAAAATTCCAACCGGGAAAAGGCGTATGCGGTAAAAGTAACCAAAATCACCGTCAGGACTGAAGTAGCCACCGCCACCTTCAGGGTATTCCTGTACCACAGGGTAAAATTGGTTTCTTTGAACAATTTGTTATAATGGCGCCAACTTGGATTCTTGGGTATAAACGACATCTCACTGGTATACAGGTTATCTCCCGGATTTAGAGAGGAGACAAACGTCCAGATAACCGGAAAAAGGACGAACAGGATCATAATGAAGATGATCAGATACGAAACACCCAGGCTGATACTTTCTCTCATACGTTGGTTTATGGTCACCGCAACATTTCCTCCTCTCTAAAGGATCTGGTCCGTGTATAGTTGTAAATACTGAAGCCGACAATCACAAGGAAGATAATCAGGGACATCGCTGCTGCATAATTAAACTTTAACGACTGGAAGGTCAGTTTATAGACCCAAGAAATCAAAATGTCACTGCCGCCGGCTTTACCTTGCAGGCCGAATACTGCCGGGAGCCCGTCATTCAAGAGGAAGATCACGTTAAAGTTGTTGAAGTTATAGGCAAAACTCATAATCACTAACGGTGCTGCCGAAAACATGACTAACGGTAAAGTAATATAACGGAATTTTTGAAAACCGGTCGCCCCATCCACCGTAGCCGCTTCGTAAAGTTCATTGGGTAAACCCTGCAGGATCCCGGTGATCATCATCATACTATACGGGAACCCCAACCATAAGTTAACCAAGATCAAAGCAAAACGTGTCCAAAATACATTTTCCAACCACGGAATCGGCTCTATGTTAAATACACTCGTCAAAAAATGATTAATGAGCCCAAAGTTGGTGTTGAGCATTCCTTTCCAGATTAAAAGGCTAACAAATGAGGGAATGGCATAAGGTAAAATCAAAATGGTCCGGAAAATCTTACTGAACTTAATCCGCGGATTGTTGAGAATCAGCGCCATAATCATACCCAACAGGTATGTGGTGAGCGTGGACAATGTCGCCCAGAGAACTGTCCAGGTTACAACCTCTTTAAAGGTTCTTGCCCAGGAAGCGGTCGTTAAAAACTCAACGAAGTTCTTAAACCCGACCCAATTTAGAATATGCCGCGGGGGCGAATGATACAAATCGTAATCGGTAAAGGCAATCATAATGTTGAACGCCATGGGTAAGAACGTAAAAAAGATAATACAAAGGATACCCGGGGCCAAAATCAGATAGGGGAAACCCGTATCGATCATACTGCGCAGGGATTCCTTCCACCCTTTGCGCTTTCCGCCTCTTTCCAAAACGATGCCATGTATATAAGCATCGCGAATGTTCACGATGTAAAACACGATAAAAAAGACGGTGGCAACCGCAGCCAGAATCCCATAGATCATCATAAACAAAGAATGATCGACCATGGGAGTCTCGCCTAGCGTAATTAAACCCTTTAGATTTTTAAGGAGCAGGGGAATACTGGGGATCAGCACAAAAGTCTCAAAAAGGATAAGGAAAACGCCTTTTAGCCATTGCCCATTGGCAATTTGCCCAGCCCCCATGTAAATGGTTGACAATAAGGCAGATGTGTATCGACCAATGTTGGATCCCATTCCTTCGATTGGGTTGCGCTGCATTTCCAAGTCCATTCACCTCTCTTGGTAAATTAAGGGAAGATTGGCCTCACCTTTTAGACGAGGCCAATCCTTCCCACTGCCTTTACCGTTTCATCATCGCGATGCCTTCTTTAATCTGCTCAACACAAATCGGAAGAACTTCCTCCGGTTTTTGGTTGTTCCGCAAAACAAAAGTAATTGCATTGGCCATCGGATCCCAAACCTCGCGCATCTCCGGAATGTTCGGCATGGGAATGCTGCGGGTAGCTTGGATCGCAAAGGCTTGGATCGTCTTGTTCTGCTGGAACTCAGGCATACTCAACACATCTTCCCGGCTGGGAATGATACTTGTATCCTGATAGTGTTTGAAGCTGTTTTCTTTACTGGTTAACCATTGGATGAACTTCAAGGCTTCTTCCTTTTGGTTACTAAAGGCACTTATGTAGTAACCTTTCACCCCGATAAAGGTCTGCGGATATTTACCGTTTCTTAGTTTCGGTAGCGGAGCAACCGCATACTTGGCGCCGGCTTCCTCAAATTGTGCGTAAGCCCAAGGACCATTAATGTGCGCCATCAACCGGCCTTCGATGAAGAGCCCTTGATAAACGTCTTTCGTGGTTCCTTCCGGAATTAACCCGGAATCGCGTAATTCTTTCAAGAATTTCACCGCTTGAACCGCGCCCGCATTGGCCAACCCAATATCATCGGGGTCTAAACCGTTGGGGGTGTTTTTGAAGACATAAGCACCGTATCCGCCAAAGAAGCCATAGGCATAATAGAAATCAAACATGTCAAACATGAAGCCCCATTGGTTTTTCTTGGGGTCGTTGAATTTCTTCGCGATCTCGAGCAACTCATCGAAGGTCTCCGGAACCGTGGGCAGCAGATCCGGATTATAAACCAGCGCCAGAGCCTCCATCGCATAGGGCAGACCATAGAGTTTACCCTGGTAGCGCATGGCTTCCACCGCAGACGGTGTGAATTTCGAAAGGTCAAGCTTCTCTTCGGGCAACGGCCAAAGCAGGCCCTGCTCAATAGTGGTCCCGAGTTTGTCGTGGGGCCAGACTACAATGTCGGCACCTTTCCCGGCCGGGCCGTCCAACGCCAATTTATCCGACTGCGCCAACTGGTCAACCGGATGGACTTCGACCTGGACCCCCGTCTCCTTGTAGTAGAGCTCGCCCATCTTGCGTACCCAGTCCTCCTCCGGGCCGGAGCTTTCCCAAACAACCAGTTTGGTGGCGCTCAGGCTGATGGTCGGGGCGATCAAGGCAACCAGACCCAAAAGAAGCGCCAGGAGCATAACCTTTTTGTTCTTCACCAACTAAATCTCCTCCTTATTGGTTTTTTAGTTTTTATTTGAAAAAATTTATTGGTAAACCGTGGCAAATCATATGCACTAACGTTAATTTTTCGGCACCCAGATGGACCAACCCTTGTCCGGACTGTTCATCACCATGAAATCGCCGTAGCCTTCCTCGTCGGTCGTGACTTCGGCCTTGATGTTGCCGGTGAAATCGTAAAACACCTGGTTCGGCTGGCGGGCATTGATCCGTTCAACACTGACCTCGCCGCTTTCCCCGGCACTGATCATCAGGACCAAACCGGTCCCCGGGACCTCGGCCAAACCCGCCCGGACATAGGCATAGACATTTGGGTCTTTGGCCTCGCCTTCATAACCGGGTCCGTAGGCGAAGTGTTTACGCGCCCGGATAATCTTCTCCATCTCGGCGCGGATATTGTTATTGTACAAATCCCGCCAGAAGACGGTCGGGTAACCGCTTTCCCTGGTTAAAATATAGGCATAGGCCTGGCACTTACGGTTGAAAATCGGTGCCGGTTGTTCCAAGCCATCCCGGAAGGTATCATGATTATCCACAAAAGTGACCGCCTGGTCTGGCCGTCTGCTCACAAAACCGGCCCGGGCCAACCCCGCCATATTCAAGCGCCCATCCCTCAGCAGTTCGAACTGCCTCCGAAGTGGAAAGTCGAAAAACTTAATATCAACTCCGCCGAACTGCATCGCGTAAAGCTGAAGGCCCATTACATCGTTAAACCAAGCTTCAGCCACGACAAAAAGTTTCTTGTCGGTACTGGCCAATACCTCTTCCAACCAGCGTTTGACAAAATCCGTATCAATATGTTTAACCGCATCAAGCCGGAACCCGTCGACCCCAATTTCATTGACCAGCCATTTACCCCAGGCAATGGTTTCTTCAACAACCTTCTTGTTCTCGTAATCCACATCACACCCGAGCAGGTAGTCTTTATCCATGGAGTTATCCCAGGCCTTTCCGGCAAATAGGGTTGCCCCGACGTAACGGCCACTGGCATCGGTATCAATGGCGTCGAAACATTGCCAGTTCCATTTCCATTTTTTTGCCTTGTCATAATACTTCAGCCGGCCCTTCATCCCGGAAAAGAGGGTATAAGCTCTCAGGGTACCACCGCCGGGCAAAGGTACATTCTCGACCCCGTCTGCACCCATCCGGTGATTTAACACTACATCGTAATACACACTGATCCCGTTACGATGCAATGCCTCAATCGCCTGCAACAATTCATTTTTAGTCCCGTATTTTGTCCGTATGGTGCCTTTCTGGTCAAATTCCCCCAAATCCCAGGGGTCGTAAACACCGTACCCCACATCATAGCGACTGATACCTTTCCCCGCCGGGGGCAACCATAAAGCAGTAATTCCCAAATCCGCAAATTCCGGTGCGCGCTTCGCCAAAAGCTGCCACAGATCTTTTTCTTCTGGATACTCACGGGCATATTGTCCCGTGCCCATTTCCCAGTAAAATGCTTGTAAAATCAGGGGGTTCTGCTCTTCCGGCGTCGGGTACCTGTCCCCTTCCGCAAAGATCTGGCCACTCAAGACCAGAACAACGACCAGTAGCAGAGCCAGTACTCCTTTCTTCCATCGGTTATTGCGCATCCTTGCTCCCCCTTTCGGTTTGTCTGCTTTGGGTTGGCCATTTATAGCCTAAAATTTTTACATCGGTACTCCCCAGGCCTAAACCCAGGGAGTACCGATCTTTTTAAATCTTAAAATTTCTGAGTTGCAATACCAGGAATTTCATCCAACAGATAGTTATCGTCAAAACTGCCGATCCCAGCGGTACCAATCCAAATATCACCATTTACAACAAATTTAAAGTATGTACCTTTATCTGCCTCAAAGTAACCTACCCAGGTACCATCTTCTTGTTCTTCTTGTTTCACAAGTTTGTGGTAGGGTATAGCATCTCCCCATTGTTTTTCACCAAACGAACCTACTACAGATACGGATTCTATTTCTTTATCTCCAAGTGCTTCATCTAACCCATCAACCGTGGAAGGATCAAAGGTAAACTTCCAAGCAAGTACCGGCTGAGCAACATCATGTACGCCTACCAAGAAGTTTTCCATTGGCTCTTCGGGATTAGGTCCGATATCATTACCCCAATCGTCCGAGTCATAAATGAATTTAAACATTGTACCTTCTGGTGCTGGGAAAATTGCTGACCAGGTATCGTCCTCTTGTTTAATTAACGGGTAATATTTACCAGTCGTATCCCATTCAGCAAGGGGGAAATTCCCGACCAGATGGACTTTTTCTTCAACCGTAACTTTCCAGTATTCCGGATCAAAGATAAACTTCCAGGCATTAAACTGCAACTTAGCCAAGGTAAGTTTAGGTTTCAAGGTCGTAGTTTTGTTAACTACAACCGTTACTTTCAGCTCACCAGCATAGCTACCAGCTTTAATTTTGGCATTATAAGTACCTGCTCTTAAGACAAATTTTTCGCCTAATTTCTTGGTATCACTGCCAATAGTTACAGTAACATCTTCTGCATCTACCGGTTGGGGTTCTGTTTCACCCTGCTCAGGGTCTGCTTCCCTTGTCAGGTTATCTCCCAAAATGATCAACTCACCAAAACCATGTTTCTTACTCAAGCCGATACAACCGGTCAAGGAAAACAGAAGGGCTGTGATGAGTAAGTAAACGACCGTTTTCTTCACAAACATTCCCTCCTTAAATTAGATATTGGTGAATAGGGGGTAAATACCCCCTATTCACTTTTCATTTTTAGAACAGGGTTTGCAGCTTCAGGCTGATGCATTCTTTAGAGCTGTGGTCCGGATGTTTCGCGTTGTAGCTAGCCTTCAAGGTCGAGTATTCACCGATAGGCTGAGTCAACTCGACTTTAATGGCGTCATCTTCGTACTTGTGAATCTCGTTGTGGTTCAGATCGTACTTCAAGCTCGCGTCGATCCGGAGGCCGAATGGGAACTCGTACCCAGCACCGATCGTCATGAAGGTGTACCAGTCAATGAAAGCTCTTTCCCTAGCGACGTAATATTGGGAGTCTTTATCTACTTTCTGATCGGCAGGGTATTTATTCTCTTCGAGCTTCCGGGATTCACCCGAAACCTTTACTTCGAAGCCGGGCAGCTGCGGCAGGACAAACTTGGTCTCGCCGTAGATCCGCTGGTCCCAATCGTTATCATCGTCGCCGTACCAGCTATGGTCTTTAATTTCGCCCTTGTCGTACTCGTAGTTGACCAGGATGTGGGTGATATAGTCTTGGACTACCGGCAGGTGATGGACTTTACCTTCCACCCAGAATCTGGGCAGTCTCTCTTCTCCTTCGGCCATTTGCGGATCACCAAGGACGTAGTCGATGTTACCCTTCAGGTAAGCAATCTGCTCGATCGGGAATAAGAGTTCGGCCTCGGCAAAGAGTTTGACTAAATCTTTATCCGCAATCTTGTTGGTGTACTGGACATTACCGGTGAAGTAGTTCACCCAGCCATACGGGTTGGTTTTCGCTTCAAGGAATAACCGGTTGTATTCCCGAACGTTATTGTCTTTAATAATGTTCTCATCACCATAGATCCAGCCTTCAGCTTTCTTAAAGTCGTGTCTTTCGACATTACCTTTAACGTAAGCCAGGAAGCTGACCGGCGCCGGGAAGTCAAAGCCAAGGTTAGCACCATAGCCAAACTTATCCCAATCTTCATAGTAGGTTTGATAGTAACTGTCGAAAGTCAGCTTAAGGTCGTTGTTCAGCGGATAGTAATAGGTGCTCAGATAGGCTTTGTTGAAGCCGGTACCTCTCATTTTGTACAGATCATTCACCGCAATCGGCAAATAAGCACCATTCTGCAGGGCTTTGTACCCAACAGTCACATCGAATTTATAGGCTTCGCTGCCAAGCTGGAAGCTCCGCCGCGGGTCAAAGATGCGGTAGTTAACCTCGGCCATATACGCCTGAGCGTCCTGTTTAATCGGAATATCTTCCGCGACCTGTCCTACATACAAGTCGGAACCACCGGAACCAACGTGTCCGTTTTGCCCACATTCATGACCGGCATCCCATGAATCGGCATCAAAGATGAACTTATAACCAGCGTTTGCATTAATATCAGTCTTTGGAATTAAGATTTCCCAAATTCCATCGGCAACTTGAGTCATCGCATATGATTTATCCGCCGGATCCCAAGCGCCAGCAGCTGCACCTTCGTTGAAAGCGCCAACCACGTGGACTTCTTCAATTTCACTGATGGGTTTAATATCTGCAATGTCAGGATACTCATAGGCATTAAAGACAAACTTCCAATATTGATCATTGTAGTCATACGCCCCGGTGAGACTTTCGCTGATATCACCAGTCGGCACATGGGCATACTCGGCACGGACGGTGAAGTTGTCAAAGGGTTCCCAAGAACCAAAGACCGCACCGGTCAAAGCGATGTCTTTTGCTTCACCGAGCACAACCGGTTGGTAGGCAAAACCCGTGAAACCAACCTCACCTACCTTCGCACCGGTCAGGTAGTGGGTGAAGTCTTTCTTCAGGTTGAGGCCAGTATAGTATTTCTTGACCGAAGAGGTAGAAGATTTGGTAATATCATAGGCGTACTTCGCCAAAGTCAGATTGTAATCCCAACCGTTTGAAACACCGCTCCCCGGGGTAATTCTGAGCCGGAGGCTGTCGCCGGTATCATTGATATTGTAGTTATCCCGGTCGTCCTTACTAGTTGTCACGTCGACAAGCCCCAGATAATCAAAGGAGTTGACATCGTCGTTAATGTTCCCCTGGAGCGAGGTGTTGGCATATTTCTGGAGCAGTGTGAGGTTAAACTTATTCACATAAAGATTACCCGGAGTATACAAGGATTGGTAGCTAAAGGGATCTTCCACGTTTTTGACCTTGTTTTCGACCATGAATTCCGTCATATACTGGAAACGGTCGGTTGCTTGATCGTCATTAACTTCCTGCAACGTACCTTCCAATTGAAGCTTCAGGTCATTGTTAAAGGCGATGGCCCCTTTATCGACCTGTTTAAACTCGTTGTTCATCTCGCCTTTGATGGCAACTTCACCTTTGAGGCTCCCGGCCGAGATCGTCGCCACGGAGTTGCCAAAAGGTGGAACCGTGACCGGGTTATCCGGGTCCGACTTCCATTCGCCGTCGGCGAAGAATTTATACTCGTAAACGCCCTTCGCCAACTCAATGGTTATCTCATAAACACCGTCGGCATTCTTTGTCATCTTGTAGTTAGGATCTTTAGTATTCCAGTCGTTAAACTGCCCCACCAGGTAAACTTCACTGGCCGCAGTTTGATATGTAAAGGTGACCAGGAATTTACCGCTGGGAAGCTGCTCAAACTTGTAAGCTCCCAACGCCGGCATTGCCCATAGGGTCAAAGCCAAAACCAATGCGACTAAAAGGATAGCTTTTCTTTGCAAATTCCATACCTCCTTTGAGTTATTCAAACGGTTTAAATAACGGAAAGATCTCCTCTTCTTGTGTTACACCCCCTTAATTAATAATCAGTGGTGCCTTTTCTTAGCAGGATATTTATTTTTTGATAATAACAGCGGTCAAAGGATCGATCGTGACGGCATTCGCTGTTATTTTAACACCCGAGACTTTGGTAACCGGTGTGACACCGGCTTCATCGGAGTCGACCAGAACAACTCCATCCCGCAGGTCCACATCGATCCGGATGTTCCGCCGCTTCGTATCGGCGTTGATGAAAACATAGTAGGTGTCACCGTTGGTCGCCTGGCAACTGTAGGCGATGACCGTGTCCACGGCCGCAATATCCCGGCTTCTAATCAACTTCACATTGGAATTGACCAGGTCCTGGCTGCCCAGGCGGAAGGCGTCGGTTGAACGCCGCAAGGCGATTAACCCTTTGGTGTACTCCATGGTTTGCCGGTGAACACCGTCGACGGTCACTTTATTCCAGTCAAAACGGTTAATAATATCGGTCGAATCATAAGAGTCATGGATGAAGTAGGGATATTTAAAACCTGGCACTTCCGTGTATTTATCTTCCGGCACCCCGGGGGCCAGCCATTGTTTGGTCCGGCCGTACTCCTGTCCGGCATGGAGGAACGCAATTCCCTGGCTGGTCAGGATAATCGTGTTCCCCAAGCGGATCCGTTTGTGGATCTCCTCTTCGTTCTTCTTAACAGAGGGATCTTTCCGAATGGAGTAGGCGATCACATCATGTAAAGTCAGGTTGTCATGGGCTTCGATGTACTGCACCACGTCGCCCGGGTCGTCCGCCGTCATGTTCGTGGGCTGTCCTTTAATATTGGAGAAGAGTAACATAATGTTACGTTTCCCGCCGGTAATGAAGCGAGGTTCGCCCTCACAACCGAAGCCGGATTTGACTTCGTTGCGAATCTCATCGGAGAAACAGGCGGCATCGTCGGTCATATGCATCCATTTTTGGTCCGCCGCCACCCGGTGGTCACCGTCATCACCCTCATAGGTAATCCAGCCTTCGCCAAGGATCAAGATGTTCGGATTCAACGCTTTCGCCACATCACAAGCCATCTGCACGGTCTCGGCATCCAAATCGCCCATCAGGTCGAACCGGAAGCCATCAACCTTATATTCGCTGACCCAGTAAGCAATGGAATCCAGAACCAGTTTTCTCGCCATCGCATGGGTGGTACCAAGCCGTCCGCCACCATAACTGCTCTTGGACTTCCCTTGTGCATCCACGAAGTAGTAGTAACCGGGCACGATATCCTCAAAAAGCTCCATCTTGGCCGTATGGTTATAGACAACATCCAGGATGACACCCATACCCCGTTCGTGAATGGCCTTGATTAGCTCCTTCAGTTCCTTGATCCGTAATTCCGGATCAGTCGGGTCTTCGGAATACATCCCTTCCGGAGTGAAATAATTGTGCGGGTCATAACCCCAGTTGTAGTTGTTGCCTTGCGCCGAATAATGCAGCTCGCGCTCGCCGTTTTTCAACTCGTTTCCGTAGTAGTAGTTCAAGACCGGAAGCAGCTGGATATGGGTCACACCCAATTCCTTGATGTAATCAAGTTTCTCAATAAAGGCTTTATATGTACCAAACTGTGCCTCTGTCTTGAGGTTGGGATCGGAAGTGAAGTCCCGGACGTGAATCTCCCAGATGATGGCATCCTCGCGTTTTTCGTAACCGTCGATCTGGGCAAAGCTGAGCTCCGGTCCGATCGCGGAGGGATCGACAATTGCTCCTTTCCCCACCGGATCCTTGCCATCATCGGTGAAAGCCGCCATCGATTTGGCGTAAGGATCAAGCACCGTTTTGGTTTCACCATTCCGAACCACTTGATATTGGTAGAACTGCCCGCGCAGGTCACCTTCAACGGTCAACTCCCAAACACCCTTCTCCTTTAACGCCATCTCTGCCACCCGGTACGGCTCCTGATCGTCCCACTTGGCAAAGAGAAGCAGCCGCACCGCGGAAGCCAGCGGCGCCCAGAGCCGGAAGGTGGTCCGGTCTTTCTGGTAAAGGGCCCCCAGTTCGCCGTCGTAGGTAAACTCTTGGTCAATAACCTGCCAGGCAAGGGTGGTGTATCCTTCCATAGAACCGCACTCCACTTTGTAGGTCTTACTGTAATTCAGCTCTTTCTGGAGCGTCAAATGATAGACCGGTGCCTTCGAAAGGTCCAGTTTCGCCAGGGGAATATAGGCGAATCCGTCCCGGATAAAAATGGGATTTTCAATCGGCGCCCGGAACTCCACGATCATTTCTTTCGGCCCGACGATGGTCGCCCGGACCACTTTGTTCCCGCCGGCCTTGATCGCTTCCTCACGACTCAAGTACACTTTGACCTCCCCGGAGACCGCCCAGAATTCTTTATTGTTATCCGGATCGGGGAAGGCCCGGTCCGGTTGCGGGTCCTTCAGATCGCCCTTATGAATGATGAAGTTCAAATCGCCAACGCCTTGGTGGTAGGGAATGTCCCACCAAGCTCCGTAATCATCGACACCGTCGAAGGGCACCGGCTTGCTCCAGAGGACCGTCTCTCCGGCGTAGCCCTCGCCCCACAGGTGTAGGCCCCAACCGTCGTAGTTGCCGTCCGGCCGCCGGTAGTGGAGGCGGACATAGCCTTCCTTGAGCGGCGGAGCCTGCTGAATATCATAGTTAACCGGAACAATCTCGTCCGCTCTGGGGACGGGCCTTAAATACTCCCCAACCCGGTATGTATTCTTCTTGAATTTCCGTCCGATAACCGCAAGCGCTTGGTCCAGGCTGGTATAGGCGACCACGTCGCCGGAGATTGCCCAGAATTCTTTATTGTTATCCGGATCGGGGAAGGCCCGGTCCGGTTGCGGGTCCTTCAGATCGCCCTTATGGATTATAAAGTTGAGGTCGCCCACCCCTTCTTTATAGGGGATATCCCAGAAGGCACCGTATTCGTCATAACCGGAGATCGGCATGGCCGCGCTCCATTCCACGACCGGGCCATCGTAACCGGCACCCCAAATGTGCAAACCCCAACCTTCGTACTGGTGATCAGGACGATAATAATGCAACCGCACGTATCCAGACGGAACTTCCGGAACCGTTGCAGCCAGAACCGATACACTGAACATGTCAAACAAGACTAAAGCTAGAACTAAAACCACCAAAACCTTTTTCCCCACGATGAATACCTCCTTGTTAAAACATAATTTGTAAACTAAGCCTATCGGCATTGTGCATACGTTTGTACGCTTGGCAAAATACACCCTTCACCATTGTGCATACGTTTGTACGCTTGGCAAAATACACCCTTCACCATTGCGCATACGTTTGTACACGCGGGGCACATATTAAAACCATTGGCGAACTCACAAAATCTGCACGGGTGTGACAATGGTTCAATGCGTTCAGTAAATAATGCTGCGTACATAGGTTTTCTTCTGACACTAAGACGAGGCATTTTTACCTAGCCGTTTTGATATATATTTCTTTTTTTAATTTATTTTACAACCATTTTACAAAAAGACACTTTTAATACGTTACAAATATGTTTACATTGAGTAAACTTTCAAATTTACATAAATATCATGCGCTAACGTTTGCATTTCGGAGTATACCAAAATTTGCTTGTCTTTATTATAACCCCCTGGTTATTTGTTGTCAATTCGTATTTTAATATAATTTTTACTTTCCCCCCTTCGAAATATAACATTTC
Organism: Capillibacterium thermochitinicola; assembly: GCF_013664685.1. Classification (NCBI taxonomy): domain Bacteria; kingdom Bacillati; phylum Bacillota; genus Capillibacterium; species Capillibacterium thermochitinicola. The sequence continues at coordinate 50,689 of NZ_JAAKDE010000015.1, read as the reverse complement.
TCTTGCAAAGATGCAAAAAAATAAACTGTCTTACAACAAGACAGTTTATCTATTCCTGCCATAAGCTTATTGTCGCTCACCAGGGTCAGTTCACGCCGAAACCGTCACCGAAGTAATCCGGAATCCTTTCTCCTTCAGCTTTTCAATGAGGGCATCAGGCTGGCGGGTATCAACCCGGAGGACAATTTCCCCATGGTAAATCGCCAGATGGGTAATGTTGATATCGCAGGTCGCAACCGTCTGCGCCAGTTCCGCCAAAACCCCCGGCCGGTCTTCTTGGATCAGGATCGAAATCCGGCTGCCTTTTTCCCGGAAGCCCATAATTTCAATGAAGGCGTCAAAAATGTTGGATTCGGTGATAATCCCGACCACCTTCCCGTTCTCCACCACCGGGAGTCCGCCCACACTGTTGTCACGCATCTTTAGGGCGGCCACTTCCAGCAGATCATCCGGGGAAACGGTGACCACTTTCTTGGTCATTACCTGTTCCACTTTGGTCTTGGCCAGCAGGTAGTTAATCTCAAAAATACTGAGCGAGGTGGCGGAAGAGGGCGAGACCTCCATCAACTTCCGTTCGGTAATAATCCCGACCAGTTTCTCGTCTTTCACCACGGGAATCCGGTTGATCTTCTTCTCGCGCATGATCTCTAAAGCCGTGGCGATCGTAGTGTCCGGAGTGACCGTAATCGGGTTAACTGTCATCCGGTTCCGCACATACATCTTTCTTATCCCTCCGTTTCGTCCTTTTTCCACGCTTACCCGCCCAAATAAGCCTTGCGTACTTCTTCGCTGTCGGCTAAAGTTTTGGCGTCACCTTGCAAGACCACCCGGCCGGTCTCCAAAACATAAGCGCGGTTGGCAATGGAGAGGGCCATTTGGGCGTTTTGTTCCACCAATAAGATGGTGGTTCCGGCGGCGTTGATCTCCTTAATGATGTCAAAGATCTCGCTCACCAACAACGGGGCCAAACCCATCGAAGGCTCATCCATCAGGACGAGTTTGGGCCGGGACATTAAAGTCCGCCCGATAGCCAACATCTGTTGTTCACCGCCGCTTAACGTTCCGGCCATTTGGTTGAGGCGTTCCTTCAGGCGAGGAAAGCGCGTAAAGACCTGCTCGTAATCGTCCTTGATTCCTTTGGCGTCTTTCCGGGTGTAGGCACCCATCTCTAAATTCTCTTTTACGGTAAGATTGGCAAAAATCCTTCTTCCTTCCGGCACTTGGGCCAGTCCCAACTGCACAATTTTATGGGGGGCCAGCCGTATCAGGTCATAATCAAGAAACCGGACGCTCCCGGAACGCGCCGGAACCAACCCGGAAATAGTATGGAGAACCGTGGTCTTCCCCGCACCGTTCGCCCCGATTAAAGTAACGATCTCTCCTTCATTAACTTCGAAACTGACCTCGTGCAGGGCACGGATATTGCCGTAATAAACATCCAGCTTCTCCACCTTAAGCATCGTTCTCCAACTCCTTCCCCAGGTAGGCTTTGACCACCAACGGATTATGCGCAACCTCCTTGGGTGTTCCACAGGCGATCATCCGCCCGTAATCCAGGACCACAATCCGTTGACAGATCCCCATGACCAGTTTCATATCATGCTCGATTAGGACAATGGTCAAGTCAAACCGCTCCCTGATATATTTAATCAAATCCATCAGTTCCAGTGTTTCCTGGGGATTCATGCCGGCGGCCGGCTCATCCAAAAGGAGGATGTGGGGTTTGGTTGCCAGCGCCCGGACAATCTCCAGTTTCCGCTGCTCGCCATAGGGAAGGTTCTTCGCCAGTTCATTGCTTTTGTGCTCGATATCGAAGATCTTGAGAAGCTCCCTACATTCTTCTTCGATCCGCTTCTCTTCCTGGTAGTAACCGGGCAGCCGGAAAATCCCGTCCACACTCCGGTATTTCACATTGAGATGGTTGCCAATCCGTACGTTATCCAGCACGGTCAGGTTTTTAAAGAGCCGGATATTCTGGAAGGTCCGCGCCATGCCCAAGGCGGTAATCTGGTAGGGGTGGAGCGGGGCGATATCTTGAATCTGGCCGGTACGGTCCTGAACCAAAATCCGGCCCGCCGTCGGTTTATAAACGCCGGTCAACATGTTAAAGACAGTCGTCTTCCCGGCCCCGTTCGGACCGATCAAACCGATCAGTTCACCCTTCTTAACTTCCAGATTCAGATTGGCGACCGCCATTAAACCACCGAACTGAATCGACAGATTTTCGATCTTCAGGACGGTCATTGGACCTCACCCGCCTTCTCCGCAGATTCTTCCCCGCTCTCCTGCTTCCCAAGGAGACTGTTCACCAAACGGGTCAAGGAAAACTCCTTATTCCCAAACAAGCCCATAATCCCGGACGGTTGGAAGATCATCACGATAATCAAGATTATTGGGTAAATCACCAGGCGGTAATCTTTGAGGAACCGCAGGATCTCTTGCAAATAGGTGAGGCCAATCCCGGCCACGACCGTCCCGGTCAGGTTCCCCATCCCGCCCAGAACGACAATGATCAAAAACTCAACGGACTTTTGGAAGTTGAACATGTTGGGGCTCAGGTAGCCAAAGAACGGCGCATAAAGGGCACCGCCCAAGCCCCCGATGAAAGCGGAGAGGGTAAAGGCGTACAATTTATAATAAAACACATTGATCCCCATGGCGTTGGCGGCAATTTCATCCTCACGAATCGAAATAATCGCCGCGCCGTGGGAAGAACTGAGGAGGTTATTGAGCAACACCACCACAAGAGTCATCGTCAGGTAGACCAAAGCAAAGGAAAGAACCGGCCGCCAATAAAAGTCCGTGGTGAAAGTGGGAATCCCTTTTAACCCGGCTGGTCCGCCTGTCAGCTCGGGCAGATTGATCATCAGCACCCGGATGATTTCACCAAAACCCAAAGTGACAATGGCCAGGTAGTCGCCGCGTAACCGCAAAGTGGGGAGGCCAATTAAAAACCCAAAAAAGGCCGCCATTAAAGCCCCACCGAACACGGCCACCGAAATCGGCAGGTTGACCTTCATCACCAGAGCCGCCGTGGTGTAAGCACCAACCGCCATGAAGCCGGCATGGCCCAAGGCAAGTTGGCCGGTGAAACCGGAGATTAAATTTAAACCTAAAGCAATGATTACATTGATGCCGGCGATGGTCAAAACCTGGCTGGTGTACTCGCCGATCACCCGGAGCATCACCAGCAGATTAAGGATGAGCAAAACCGCGGCCACGATCAACGTAGAAACAATGGTGTTCGTCTTCTTACTCATCAAGCTCACCTACACTTTCTCCCCCATGGGTTTGCCCAGGAGACCTGATGGTTTAACCACTAAAATTAGGATCAACAGACCGAAGGCAATGGCATCGGCCAGTTGCGAGGAGAGAAACCCTTTCGTCAAAGTCTCCGCCACGCCAAGGATTAATCCACCAAGCACCGCCCCGGGGATACTGCCAATCCCGCCAAACACGGCGGCAATGAAAGCCTTCAAACCAGGCATAATCCCCATATAGGGTTCAATTTGCGGATAGGCACTGGCAAACAGAATCCCCGCCGCTGCCCCCAGGGACGAACCTAACGCGAAAGTAAAGGAGATGATCCGGTCCACATTGATCCCCATCAGTGCCGCGGCATCCTTATCAAAGGAAACCGCCTTCATCGCTTTGCCGGTCTTCGTAAAGTTGACAATATAATTAAGAAGCAGCATTAAGCCGATGGCCACCATAAAAACCAGAATCTGAACCTGGCTGATGTTGATCCCAACAACTTTATAGTTCACCACCGGTAAAGTGGGGAAAACGCGAGGGTTAGGTCCGATGAACGGGATGACCCGGGCGCCGTTCTCCAATAAAAAAGAAACCCCGATCGCGGTAATCAAAGCATTAATCCGCGGTTGATTCCGTAGGGGTTTATAGCAAACCTTTTCGATCAGCATCCCCATGGTCATGCAGAACAACATTGCCGGTAAAAAGGATAAAATCAAGGTTACGGGAGTAATTCCCCACTGTTTAAGCACAAAAAAACTGACAAAGGCCCCGACCATCAGAATATCCCCATGGGCAAAGTTGATCAGGCGTACCACCCCATAAACCATGGTGTACCCCAAGGCTAGCAAAGCATAGATACTACCGAGGGATAATCCGTTCAACGTCTGTTGGCCCAATTGCTGGAGGAAATCCATCCAAACCCCACCTCCTTAAGTTGGTAAAGCGCTTCGTTCGGTTCGAATTTACCCCACAAACTCTCCCATTTGCTGGCCAGCTTGTCTTTAGTATTTGTCATCTGCCAATCAATACTAGTGGAGATTGATGATTAGTTTTTGAATAAAGTAATGGGAGAATAACCTTCTCCCATTACTTCATACCACTCATTTTATCACCAAAATTATTCCGGATCAACCATACCCACGTATTCAGTGGCCAGCTTCCCGTCGGCACCCTTGACCACCTTCAAAATGGTCGTGGATTTGACCGGATTGTGTTTTTCATCAAAGGTAATACGCCCGGTGACATATTTCTTGTCGGTCTCCATCAAAGCCTTCTTCAAGACTTGCGGGTCGTCGGTTCCGGCCCGTTCGATCGCTTCCAGCACGATATAGGCCGCGTCATAACCCAGGGCGGCGAGGGCATTCGGAGTAACGCCATAACGATCCCGGTACTTACGGACAAACTCTTTTACATCAGCATCATCGGCATCGGGGCTGTAGTGGTTACAGAAGTAGCCGCCGATCGCTTCCTCGCCGGCTTGACCGACCAGTTCATCCCAACCGTCGGGGCCGAGCATGATCGCATCCAAGCCTTGATTGCGGGCCTGGTTGATGATCAGCGAAACCGTGTTGTAATAGTCGGGGAGGAACAGCACATCCGGATCGGCCGCTTTAATCTTGGTCAGCTGGGCGTTGAAATCTTTATCCCCGCCGGCGTAAGACTCGGAGGCGACCACGGTGCCGCCCAATGAGGCAAAGGTTTCTTCAAAGCTCTTCATCAAACCGGTGGAGTAGTCATTGTTCATGTCATAAAGGACCGCCGCTTTGGTCGCATTTAAGTTTTCGACCGCAAAGTGGGCCATCACTTGACCTTGGAAGGAATCTTTAAAGCAGGAACGGAAGATCAGATCGCCGGCATCGGTCACCGAATCATTGGTGGAAGTCGGGGTGAAAAGCAGGATGCCCCGGCGCTGCGCTTCCTGGGTGATAGCCAACGTACAGTCGCTGGTCAATGCACCAATCACGACTTTTACCTTGTCCTTCGTGGCCAATTTGACCAGTGCGTTCATGGTTTTTTCCGGGTTCTTCTCGTCATCTTCCACGATTAGCTGGACTTGTTTGCCAAGAACTCCGCCCCGGGCGTTAAACTCATCAACCGCCAGCTGGATGGCATCCCGGCATTGGGTACCAAAATGGGAAACCGGACCGCTCACGGACATGATGGTGCCGATTTTAAGCGTATCGCTGCCGCCCCGGCTCGTCACGAAAAAGATAACCGCCGCCAAGACCACAACAATGGCACCTAAGATAAGCAAATTTTTTTTCTTCATTTCCAGTACCTCCTTTTATGTTCCAAGAAATAATAAATATACAGACGAGACAACACCTGCTCAGCGCAGTACAATCTCGTCTTCGTTAAAGTATATTAGGAAAAATATATCAGAATCACGACCAAATGTCAATCTTTATTACGGCAAATATCACCCAAAATCGCAAAGCAACCACAATTATTTATACAGAAACATTTGCAATATTATTCTTGTTTAAGCTGTCCGTCGCTCTCTAACGGATCCGTTGGCCCGGTTTGGTTATCGACCTGCTCACCGGCCCCGCCGCTTTCCTCCGGTGCCGCTGGAGTTTTTCCTGCTTCCTCGCCCCCATCCGGGAGATGTTCTTTCCCACCCGCCGTCTCGGCTGTCTCTTCGTCGGTCCTTGGACCGGAGAAAGCAAGGTCTTCCTCTTCATCCTCCTCTTCTTGCCATTCCTCCGTTAAGCCCAAGACCACCGGAGGGAGCAAGGCGCCTTCCCCGGAGGCCAACCCTTCTTCGGCTGCCGGTTCGCCCGCCCATGCCACAGTTTCATCCGTTTCCGCATCCGGGATCGCATCGGCGGAAGACGGTGTTTCGCCGACAACAGGAGCAAGCACTCCTTCCCCGCCGGGGAGAACGTTGGTGGTAATTGGTTCGCTGTTTTTGTTCGTTACATATTTGTCCACATTATAACGGCAACTGGGGTTCCAGAAGAGCCATTCCCGCACGCCCGCATCATAAACCGCCCGGATCTGCGCTTGGATCTGGACGGGACCATAGGTGTTCCCCAATGAAAAATCCTGGAGCCAAGGGCGGAGTTTTACCGGGTAGTCTTTCAACCGCTGACGGGCATCCTGCAAACTGCGGAGGACGGTTTCGTACGGCCGGCGATCCGGATCAGCCAAGCCGTAACAGCCCTTCGCATAGTGGGAAGGATAAACCATGGGGGAGATCACGGGAACGGCTTCGGCAATCTTCTCCAGTTTTTGCCCGATGTAAAGATCATCCGCGGCCGAACAGACCAGTCCGAAGATGTCCGCCGAGACCACCGCCCCCAAAGGTTCCAGTTCCGCGCGGGCATACAGGAGAAAGTCGCGGATCACATCCTCCTTACTGGAGCCGTCGGCGTAGGGATAAACACAGTTGCGCAGGTCCCCGTCACTGGCAAACCGGACATAGTCAAATTGAATCTCGGGAAAACCCATTTTTACTGCTTCTTTGGCAATTTGGATGTTATAATCCCAAACTTCCCGGGCATGGGGATCAACCCAGGCCAATCCCTTGTAATCGCGCCAAACTTCCCCGTTGCGCTGCTTGAGGGCTAAATCCGGGCGTTTTTCGGCCAGAAACGGATCCTTGAAGACAACCAACCGGGCGATGGGATAGACCTTTTTCTGCTGCAAAGTCTGGAGCATATTTTGCACGTCGGGTATCTTATTCTCCCAGGCCCCCAAAAGATTGACCATGGGGACAGTCGAACGGTAACTTACTTTTCCCGTATCATCCTTTATATCAATCACCAAGGAGTTAACCGGCGTCGCGTCGATAAACCGCAAAAGATTATTGAATAACGACGGCGTCCCCGCCACCCATCCGGTCGCGTAGACCCCTCTGACCTCCTCCGGCATGGGCGTCGGCGTGACACGCACAAAGGGCGGCTCCGGCTCCGGGGTGGGTTCCACCCGCGGGGGAATGGCGGGCGGCGGATTGACGGCCGTTTTCGCCAGCAGTTGTGGGAAGAGAGTTTCATAGTTCATTAAAAAACCAGTGGACTTCGTCCCCGACGACGAGAAGATCCGAACCGAGAACACAAAAAGGACAAATAGAAAAACATAAAGCCTAGTCTTTTTCCACATCAAGCATTGCCTCCGCGAAAAGTCCAGATATAGTTACTATTCGACTAAGACTAGGCGGCTCCTTCAGCAGCCATTTAAAATAAATCCTGGAAATAACCAACTTAAACGGTTAGCGCAACGGTCGCAGTCGCCCTATTCATGATTGTCGACAAACTCCAGGATATGAATGATCCCGTCTTCCATCCGGTTGATCCGGATCTTAACCCCGTTGCAGTCGTAAACCTCTCCTTCCTGCAGTTTACGCTTTTCCTCCCTGGCGATCTGGGCCACCACTCCCCCAAGGGTCTGCGCCTGCCGGGGCAGAGGCTTCTTGATGAGTTTCTCCGCCTCCGCCACCGACATGCCTGCACTGACCACCATCCGGCTATGATTAGCGAACTCGGCCACAAAAAGATATTTTCGGATGAAAAACAGACCGGCAATCGCCATGATCCCGATCAAAAACCCCAACGTATCCTGCTCGCTGACGATCAGTTTGCGGGCAATGGCGATCAACAATACTTCAATGGTACTTTCGACGGTATTACGGACGATCATTTTGATTAATTCCAAGGCAATAATCAGGGCCATCATCGCACCGAGAAACTTCTGGAAATACTCGGTATTGCCCAGGTTCCTGGTGAGGCCGTAGAGGTTAGTGACCAGCCCGCCGGCGGAAATCAAGATCCCGATTAAAAGCAGAAAGGCAAGGAAGATCTCAATATGCACGGACCACCGCAGGAGATGATTGCGAAAGCGAAATCTCATCGGCAAAACCCCTTCCGTCTTCTTTTTTTCTCCGTTGTTTCCCCGTTTTTCCTTCGACTTTTTCTTCGCCTGTTTTTTAGTTGCGCGGTTTGCCGGATCGATCTATCGATCTTTGCCAGCTATCCCAACCCGCGGTCGCCACCCCGTTCCCCTGGCGTTTGGCCGCGCTTTACTACCGTTTGGCCGCAATCTCCTCTTGCAACCTGGCCAGTAACTCTTCCCGGGACCAGGTCCCCAGGTCGCCTTCCCGCCTGGCGCGCACGGCAACCTGTCCAGTCTCCGCCTCCTTGCTCCCGACCACCAACATATAAGGGATCTTTTGCATCTGGGCTTCGCGGATCCGGTAACCAATTTTTTCGTTCCGGCTATCCACTTCGGCCCGGATTCCGTGCGCACGGAGCCAGGCGTAGATCTCGTCGGCATACTCCAAATTCTCCGGCAAGACCGGCAGAACGATGGCTTGAACCGGAGCCAGCCACAAGGGGAAAGCCCCTTCGTAGTTTTCGACCAAAATTCCGAAGAAGCGCTCCAGGGAACCGAGGAGAGCCCGGTGGATCATATAGGGCTGGTGATCCTGGCCGTCGGGTCCTTTATAGGTTAAGTCAAACCGTTCCGGCTCGTTGAAGTCAAACTGGATGGTGGAGCACTGCCACTCCCGGCCGAGCGCATCCTTGATCTTCAGGTCAATCTTCGGCCCGTAAAAAGCACCGCCGCCCTCGTCGACCTCGTAGGGAAGCCCCGTCTTTTCGATGGCGGCCCGCAAAGCCTCGGTCGCCGCCGCCCAGCGTTCCTCCGCCCCAACCGACTTCTCCGGCCTGGTCGCCAGGTAAAGCTTAAATTCATTGAAACCAAAGGCTTTCAGCATCTTCAAGCAAAAGGCAAGTACCCGGTCGATCTCTTCCGGCATCTGGTCCGGCCGGCAGAAAATATGGGCGTCGTCCTGAGTAAACCCTCTCACCCGGAGAAGGCCGTGCAGCACCCCGCTGCGCTCATACCGGTAAACCGTCCCCAGCTCGGCCCAGCGGAACGGCAGTTCGCGGTAGGACCGGCTCCGGCTTTGGTAGATGGCGATGTGGAACGGACAGTTCATCGGTTTAATGCGGTACTCTTGCCCCTCAACCTCCATCCCCCCGTACATGTTCTCCTGGTAAAAACCCAAATGCCCGCTGGTTTCCCAGAGCACACTCCGGCCAAGGTGGGGGGTGTAAACCAATTCATAGCCGTTTTTAACGTGCTCTTCCCGCCAAAAGTCCTCGATCACCCGCCGGACCCGTCCGCCTTTGGGGTGCCAGAGGATTAATCCGGCCCCAATCTGTTCGTCGATGGAGAAGAGGTCCAACTCCCGGCCTAGTTTGCGGTGGTCGCGCTTCTTGGCCTCTTCCAATAACTTAAAGTAGTTCTCCAGCTCTTCCCGGCTGAAAAAGGCGGTGCCGTAAATCCGCTGCAGCATCGGCCGGGAAGAATCGCCCCGCCAGTAGGCCCCGGCAATACTGGTCAACTTAAAAGCCTTGGCGTAACGGGTCGACGGCAGGTGGGGCCCGCGGCAGAGATCAACAAACTCGCCCTGCTGGTAAAAGCTGACCGCCTCGTCCTCCAGCTCCGCCACCAACTCTTCCTTGTAGATCTCACCGGCCGCTTTCAAGCGGGCCAGCGCCTCCTCCTTCTTCACCATCTCCCGGGTAAACGGGTAATCTTCCTTCACAATCTTCTTCATTTCCGCTTCGATCGCGGTCAAATCCTCCGGCGTCAACGGCCGCGGCAGGTCAAAATCGTAGTAAAAGCCGTTTTCGATCGCCGGTCCGATGGCCAGTTTCGCTTCGGGAAAAAGCCGTTTCACCGCTTGGGCCATAATATGAGATGTCGAGTGGCGAAGGACCTCCAAAGCCGCCGGATCCGCCTGGCGGACCAAACCTACGGTCGCCCCGGCAGGAAGCTGCGCGCCCAAATCCGCCAGTTCCCCGTCCACCTGCAAACAAATGACCTCTTTTTTTAACTCCGGCTCCAAACCGGCGAGCAGTTCTTTCCCGGTTTTCACGCCTTCAAACATACGCTCGGAACCATCGGGTAGCATCAGTTTAATCATACCTATCCTCCTCCAAACTTAACCTGATCAAAAAGCTAATCGCACAGACCGCAACCCGGCGGGTTACCCTGCGGACAGCAGTCCTTCCGGTAGCGGTGAAAAGCCTTGGCCGCCAGCTTCCGGTCGGCCTCGAAACTCAAGAGCCCCAGCTCGTTAAAGGCAAGTAAGCGAATATCCGTAAACATCTCTTTTTCCGGCTGCAATTCCCCGCCGTAGGCTTCCATATAGAACCAGAAGACTTTTTTCCGGAACAAAGTCCCCTCTTCCGTGTAACTGTATTCAGTCACACCCAAAGGAGCTTCCACCCGGGCGACCAACCCCGTTTCCTCCCAGACCTCACGTACCGCAGTTTCTTCCAGCGTTTCACCGGGTTCCACATGCCCCTTCGGCATGAGCCACACCCCGTTCTTCCGCCGCAAACTCACAATTTTATCGTCTTTAAAGACCACGCCACCAGCGCAGATTATCTTCTCCGGAAGGATGATCCTCACCTCCCCTTCGTTTTCCCTGTCCGGCGCCGGACAACCCCAAAACGGCTCGAGCCGGCGCAACAAAAAACCCGTCCCTGGTAAGGGACGGGTTTTGGCCCGCGGTTCCACCCTTTTTGGTCTAAGACCCGACTTGCTGACCGATAACGGCGTCACCCGTTTGGCTTTTTTAACCATCTGCTCCGAGGTGGTCTTCACCGACCGTCAGGGAAGGCTTTGCAGCCACGAGCCTTCCTCTCTGCCACCGACGGCGCCCGGTTACGGCCTCTTCATCGCCATTTTAATCTATTGGGTAGATTTAAATTAAGAAGTATTATACCGCAGTTCGACGCCGTGGTCAAGCGCCAATCCATTACAACCATTTTAAATAATATTTTACTAAATACTCGGCTGTTTGGATTGCCCCTTTGGCCGCACCCAGTTTCGTGTTGTGTGATAAGCAAACATACTTCAAGCCGTTTTCCAAGATGGGATCCTTCCGCAGCCGGCCAACGGTCACGGTCATCCCGTTCCCCCGGTCCCGGTCCATCCGCGGTTGCGGCCGGAACGGGTCATCGGTCACCGCAATCAGTTGGGCGGGAGAACTGGGGAGTCCGAGCTGGCAAAAGTCCTTCCCGAAAGCAAGCATTACTTCCTTGGCCTCTTCCGGCGTACACGGTTTTTCCGTCTGCACGAAAACAACCACCAGATGCCCATCCAGGACCGGAACCCGGGTACAAGTCGCCGTAATCCCAAAGGGGGCGTGGATAATCCGGTCCCCGGCCAAGGTCCCCAAGATCTTCTGGGGCTCGGTTTCGACTTTCGGTTCCTCCCCGGGAATATAGGGAATCACGTTCTCCGTCATATCCATCGCCGACAGGCCCGGGCTCCGTCCCGCTCCGGACATGGCTTGTAACGAAGTCATAATCACTTGTTTGACCCCGAAATGGTCCAGGATCGGTTTGAGCGAGACTACCAACCCGGCGATGGTGCAGTTGGACTTGGGCACCACAAACCCCTTCCAACCCCGCCGCTCTTGTTGGACTTTGATTAAGGCGGCGTGGTCCATATTCACTCCGCCGATCAGGATCGGCGTATCGTCTTCATACCGGAACGCCGACGCGGTGCTCACCACCGGCGTGGTCCGGGCCCACTTCGGTTCCAACTCTTTGGCGGCACTCGCGTCCAGGGTGGAAAAGATCAGATCGACCGACGTCGGGTCAAAATCAGCCGCATCCTCCACCGGAAGCGACGCCACGTTTGCCGGTAACTCCTCCGGGCACCACCAGCGCGAAGCGCCGTTGGCTTCCCGAAGCGCCTCCGCGTAAGTCTTCCCCGCCGAACGGGCCGAAGCCGCCAGTTTGGTTATTTGAAACCAAGGATGATTGGCTAAAGCGACAATCGCCTGCTGGCCAACGATTCCCGTTGCCCCGATAATTGCGACCTTAATCATGTTATTCCCCCATTTTAAATGTATTTTTATCCATAAAATTGGGAAAAATCCCAAACGCCTACTCGGCAGTATAATCCTCAAAATAACCCTGGACCAGCACGATCGGTGTGCCCTTGTCCCCACTCCCGCTGGTCAGATCGCAAAGGCTGCCCAAGAGATCGGTGATCCGCCGCGGAGTCGTCCCTAAGGAAGCCTCGGCCCCCACCATGTCTGCCGGTTTTTGGCGGATCCTCGCTTTCACTTCTTCTTCCACCACCGCGCCGTCCTCCAGCAGATGATCGGCCAGGTACTTGATCTTCACTTCATTCGGCATGCCCACCAGACCCGAAGTGAAAGCCGGCGCCACGACCGGATCGGCCAGCTCCCAGATGCGGCCGGCCGGATCGCAATAGGCGCCGTCACCGTAGATCAGCACCTCCACGTTTTTTCCGGTCCGTTCTTTAATCGCCCGCTGGATGGCCTCGACATAGACTTGCCCGTCCCGCGGAAAGAGTTTTATTTTATTGTCGGTGGCCAGATTGGCCCCGAGCAAACCATACTCCGGATTATACCCGCCGGCCCCCGGCTCGGTACAGATTTCGTCCAAACCGTAAACCACCTCGGCCCCGGCCGCCCGGATAATCCGTTTCGTTCTGGCCCGGGCATGGATATCGGCGGTCAGGACCTTCTTCGTAAAACGCAGAATATCCCGGGGGTTATTGGAGAAATAGATCCGGATGTTGTCGTTCACGCCCAACTCTTTATAGAAACGGACATAATCAATACCGGTATAAGGATGTCTCACTTCCTCCCCGAAGATCCGCCGGTAATCATCTTCCGTCAAGAGATCGGTGTACGGGTTGATCCCCGCCTCCTCCATGCGGTCCAGGTCCATCAGGGGATTCCCCACTTCATCAGCGGGATAACTGAGTAAAAGGTACACCCGGGAAAAACCCTTGGCGATTGCTTTCAAGAACATCGAAAAACGGTTGCGGCTCAGCAAGGGAAAGACCACGCCGATCTCATCGGTCCCGAACTTCTTGTTTAACTCGGCGGTCACCGCGTCCACGGTCACATAGTTCCCCTGGGCCCGCGCGACAAGAGACTCGGTGATCCCAATCACATCCCGGTCCCGCAGGGCGAAACCTTCCTCTTCCATGGCGCGCCACAGTGCGTCCAGGACAAACTGGACCAAATCGTCGCCCGCCTTGAGAATCGGTGCCCGAATCCCGCGTACTTGTACGCCCACTCTTTTCATGCCTTTCACTCCCCAGTATTGATCAGACTAAAGGAAATAAATTCATTATATATGATATAAGGGGGCCAAGTAAATGTTTCGGTCGCTTTTCGGTCTAGAAATTCCCTCTGTATATAATAACACTAAGTCTCCTTTTTTTACAGGTTTTTTCCCAATTATCTCCCTAGTTTTTATTATGATTTGATGAATATTTTTACGCAAAAAGACCGGCCCAAAGCCGGTCATAGATCCTTCAATAACAAAAAGATGCAAATTCTGTCTCATCGGTAAGTGAAAAAACCAAAATTTCTTTGTTGTTCACAGTTTCAATAGTTTCTACCATACCGGGCGAAGATCTTTACCACGCACCGGTCACTCCCGAGCGGCCAAAAGTGTCCGCCGTAACAGGTCCAAAACCGCTTGGGTAGTCCGGCGCTTAATCTGTTGCCGGTCGCCGGTAAAGCGGGCCTCCCGTACCAGGTTGACGCCGGGTCCGGCCAGGGCAAAGTAGACCAGTCCCACCGGTTTTTCCGCCGTCCCGCCACCGGGGCCGGCAATCCCGGTGATCCCGATCCCCCAGTCACTCCCTGTCCGGTCGCGGACCCCCCGGGCCATCAAAGTAGCCACTTCAGGGCTGACCGCTCCCACCTGTTCAATCACCGCTGCCGGAACGCCCAGCAGTTCTTCTTTGGCCCGGTTGCTGTAGACCACTACTCCCCGGTCGAAAACGGTGGACGCACCCGGCACATCCGTAATCCGGTTGGCCAAAAGCCCACCGGTACAAGATTCGGCCACCGCCAGGGTCTCGCCGCGCTGTCTTAGAAGGCCGACGACAACCGCTTCCAAGGTCTCATCGTCCACCCCGTAAATCATCTGGCCCAACCTGGCCCGAAGCTTTTGCTCCAGGTCGGCAATGGCCGCTTCCGCCTTGGCAACGCTTTCGGCAAAGGCGGTAATCCGCAGCCGGACTTCCCCCTCGGAGGCCAGCGGGGCAAGGGTGGGGTTGGTTTGGTTGGCCAGGAGATCGGCGATCTCTTTCGCCAAGGCACTCTCACCAATCCCACAAAGGCGCAGGACCCGGGAGCGGATTACCCCCCGGCTTTCAGCCGCCAGAAGCGGGCGGACATACTCGCGGAACATCGGGCATAACTCCTGGGGCGGGCCCGGCAAACAGATCACCCATTTTCCTTCTTTCCGGACGGACACCCCGGGGGCCGTCCCTTTCCGGTTCGGCAGCGCCTCGCCACCCGCCGGGATCAAAGCCTGTTTATAATTGTTCTCCGGCATGCACCGCCCCGTCTTGGCAAAGTATTCCTCGATCCAGGCCAAGGAAGGCTGGTGTAAGACCAAAGGCAAACCCAGTACCTCGGCCACCGTCTCCTTGGTCAAGTCGTCATCCGTCGGTCCCAACCCGCCGCTGGTGATCACCAAATCCACCCGGGCAAGCGCCTCCGTCAGCGCCTGTTTCAGCCGCCCGGCATTATCCCCCACCGTGGTCCGGTGGTACAGTTCAATCCCCAACGCGGCCAGTTCCTGCGAAAGAAAGGCCGCATTCGTATCGACAATCTCGCCCAGTAATAATTCGGTGCCAACAGAGATGATCTCCGCGCGCAATTTTTGCTCCCTTCCTTCATCAGTGGTCTTGCCGCCGCACCGGATGTTGTTCCTGGTTGATAATCTCCCGGTACCGGAAACAGTCGACCACATGGTCATTGACCAGCCCGGTTGCTTGCAAATGGGAATAGATAATGACCGGCCCGAGAAATTGAAACCCACGCCGCTTCAGATCTTTACTGATCGCGACGGAGAGGTCAGTTTGGGCGGGTATTTCCCGCTCCTGCCGCCAGGCGTTGACCACCGGCCGGTGTCCGACGAAGGCCCAAAGGTAGTTGCTAAAACTCCCGAATTCTTGCTGGACCTCCAGAAAACGCTGGGCGTTATTAATCGAAGTCCTTATTTTTTTCTCGTTGCGCACCAGCCCCGGATTTTGCAGCAGTTCCTTGATCCGGGCTTCGCTAAAAGCGGCCACCACCTTAGGGTCAAAGCCAGCGTATGCCGCCCGGTAGGCCTCCCTTTTGCGCAGGATGGTCAACCAACTCAAACCCGCCTGGGCCGATTCGAGGACCATAAATTCAAAGTGCTTCCGGTCGTCGTAAACCGGAACCCCCCATTCCTCATCATGATAGCGGCGGTAAAGTTCGTCCTGCTCACACCAGGAACATCTTTTTTTCATCGGGCGTCCCCCTCTCCCACGGTCAACCGAGGCTCCTCTTCTTAACTTTAGCTAACCCAGTTTAATTCGCGTTTTTGCCGCCAATTCCTTTCCGGTTAATACTCCTTTCCCTTCACGTCCCCCCGGCTTGAATTACTAGGTAAAAGAATTCTTCGCAAAGTGCAAATTGAAAGCGGGCCGGGCGACATGGAGGTCGCACACCGCTTTTGGTTCAGGCAAACCGAAAGCGTAGCCCGCTTGCAAACGAAGCCAAACTTTAGATTACGCCAAGATAATCACCGCAAGAGATAATCCCACCCGGTCCGCCGGCGATGGAAACCGGTTGCCACCGGAACAACGGAGAAAGGTTCAAACCGGTGTGGTGTCGGGGGCCGCCAACGGCACCGGGACCGGCTCCGCCTCTTCCAGGAAGAAACGGCGAAAATGGTAGCCGTAAATCGAGCAGGTCACCGCCAGGGGAAAGACCCGCGGTTTCTTCAGCAGTGACCAACCGAGCAGGCGCCAGAAATACCAGCGGCTCCGGTCCCAGAACCCCAACCAAAATATGGCTTTCACAAAGGCGCTCAGGTGATATAGGCGGAGGTGGAGTTTCCGGCCCCGGGGCGGGTTATACGCCTTAAGAAAAGCGATCACCCGCCGGTAAAAAAACTTGGGCGAATAGAGGGTGGCCGTCACCCGCCGGTAACCGGCCAGCAGTTTCTTCCGGGGCATTTTGGGTTCGAAGTTAAGCTGCCGGTCGGTGTTGTTCCCCGTACTGTCGCTCAGAATCCGCCCTTCCGCCGCCATCCGCTGGTACAATTTGGTTCCTTTAAGCACATTCAAGAGTCCAACCATGGCGGTGACAATCCCGCTCTCCTGGATAAATTCAATCTGCCGGTCGAAAATGGTCGGCGGGTCCTCGTCAAAGCCGAGGATAAACCCGCCTTGCACTTGCAGCCCGGCACGCTGGATCTTCCTTACCGCAGCCAGGAGATTCCGGTTTTTATTCTGGTGTTTATTACACTCCGTCAGGCTCCCTTCATGGGGGGTCTCGATCCCGATAAAGACCGATTCAAACCCCACCCGAACCATGGCTTCCAGCAATTCGTCGTCATCCGCCAGGTTAATCGAGGCCTGCGTGTTAAAGGTAAAGGGGTACCCGCGCTCCTTCAGCCACCGGGCCATCGCCGGCAGAATCTCTTCCTTGAGGGCTTTTTTATTGCCGATGAAATTATCGTCGACCATAAACACCCCGCCCCGCCAGCCGTGCCGGTAGAGGTGTTCCAGCTCCGCCAAGACCTGTTCTTTGCTTTTCGTCCGTGGTTTCTCCCCGTAAAGCAGGGAAATATCGCAGAAATCACAACTAAAAGGGCAACCGCGGGAATACTGCAGACTCATGGCGTTGTACTTCTCCATCGCCAGCAGGTCCCAGCGGGGCAAGGGCGTTGTCCTTAAATCCGCCCACTCCCCCGGTGCCGCCTGGTACAGATGCTGCGGCCTGCCCGCCGCCAGGTCCGTGAGGAAACGGGGCAGCGTGACCTCGGCTTCTCCCAAAACCAAGTGGTCAACCTCGGGGTATTCCTCCCAGCTCACGGTGAAGAGCGGCCCGCCGGCCACCGTCTTTTTTCCCAGCCGTTGGCAACGGGCGAGGATCCGCCGGACACTCTCTTGCTGCACGGCCATGGCGCTAATAAAAACATAGTCGGCCCAAGCTAAATCGGCATCATTCAGTACGGTCACATTTTCATCCACCAATTTCAACTGCCACTCCCGTGGCAATAATCCGGCCACGGTCAAAAGACCCAACGGCGGATGGGCCGCTTTCTTGTTGATAAACCGCAGCGCATGCTTAAAACTCCAAAAGGTCGCCGGGAATTGGGGATAAACCAAAAGAATCTTCACTTTTTTCCCTCCGGTTAAATTCGAATGTAAAGCCTCTCCTAGCAGTATGGGTAAAAGAAAGCCGGTTTATTAAACAAAAAAACCGCCGACGCTTCCGGTCAGCGGTTTTTCTTAAAAATAAAACATTCCTTGGCAACCTTTGTTCTTCTTCTAGCCTTGAAAATTCTTTTTCAACGCCCACAATCCCAAAGCTGGATTACTGATAAAGAAGACTTCTTCCCCGTTCGGCAGCCGGTTGAACCCGTCGCGCAGCTTCATATAGTCAAAACGTTCTTCCGCCTCCGCCAGGGGCAGATAGTTAAAGTTAACCCCTTCGATCTCTTCTTTACTCACGTGTCCCGGCGCGTAGGTAATCCGGAAGCGCCCTTCGGAAGAACCATGGATCAAATGGGCCGCCGCCGACAAGTTATCTTGCAGATCCGCTTCGGTCCGCACCAGCTCCAAAATCCGGGGGGTACCGATGTAGCCGTATTTACGGATGATCCGGTCAAACACCTTGTCTTCTCCAAAATGGCGCAGCCCGGGCGCAATAATATAGAGTTCGCCCCCGTCGGCCATGGCCATCCTGGTGCGGTAAATCGCCTTGTTCCCCAACCAAGTGCTCTTGAACTCATGCGGGTCAAGATAGACGACCTTTTTCAGTGGTTCATCCAGCAAATCCAGGTTGCGTTTTTGGCTTTCCGCCACGGCCGCCTCGAAGACATGCCTTTCGCGGCCGATAAACAACCCGTTTAATTTCGTCTGCTCCTGTTGGGTGGTGGTCACCGTCAAAATATAAGCCAGGGGGATCTCCTGTAAAAAATGGGTCTCCGCATAATCGAAGATCTGACGGACGGGGCTATGATCCCGCCCCATCAGGGCCTCCATGCCGCAGACCGCCCCCAAAAAGTGGGATTTGTCAATAATTGTCTTTCCGCCGCAACCTACCAGGATATTCTTGGTGTAATTGGCCATCCCCACCACCTCGTGGGGAACCACCTGGCCAATGGAGAGGATCAGATCATATGATCTATCCAATAATCGCCGGTTGATCTCCACGTCGATGGCGAAATCAAGGCGCCCCCCGGAAACTTCGGCCACCAAGCTGCCGGGGATCTGGCCGATCTTCACGATATCATTCCGCCAGTCATGGACATGAAAACAGTCCAAAGGAATCTCCGGTCCGAACATCTTTCGCTTTTGATCCGTACTCATCGGCTCGTGGGTCCCTAAGGCGGGCATAATATCCACCTGACAGGTGGGGGTAAGGAAGGTATAGATTAAACGCGTAATCAACCCGGCCAGCGAATGGGCCCTGGTATAATCGGGTGGCAAGAGCAGGATCTTTCGCAAGGGAACCGGATAACTGCGCAACCAGGAATAAAGACTCTCCTTGATCTGCTGTTCAGTGATGTCTTCTCCGGTAATTTTGATCGCTTCCATGCGCGGGCCTCCTTTCTTTGGACCAATTCTTTCGACCATCCCTTTCATCGCTCGTCGATGGTCACTCGTTGCTCGTAAGGATGATTGCTTTTAACCGCCATTACCTAACCGAGGCTAAATGGTACCGGCCGTCCGTTCACGGCCGGCTCGCTTCGTATAATTGCAGGTACTTGGCAAACCGCTTGCGATAAACATCAACTTTATCGGAACGCGGGCTGAGCACGCGGGTGGGTTCCACGGCATAATCCTCAACCTGACCAATCCCCCCGCCGGCTTGCAAAGCAAATAAAGCCCCGCCCACCGTGGATTCATCAACAACACCGGTCACCAGGAGATCCCGCTGGAAGATGTCGGCGGCCATTTGCCGCCAAAACGGCGACTTAATGATTCCCCCCGAGAGCAAAACCTTGGCCGGTTGGCCCCCCAAACTTGCGAGGATCGTGTAACAGTGGTAAAGATTAAACAGAATTCCTTCCAAAATAGCATAATACAGATGGGCCTCATTATGTTGTGGAGAAATTTCCAGAAAACCCCCGCGCCGCTTCCCTTGCCATCCGGGGCAACGCTCACCGTATAAAAAGGGGAGAAAATAAGGGGCTTTCTCCGGTTCAATCGCCGCGGCAAATTGGTCGTAATCCTGCAGGGAGTAAGTTTTCCCTTTCCGGTCAAAGAAAAAGCGTTCGGCAAACCAACTAAGGACATTTCCACTGTGGGTGGCGGCCCCGATGATCCGCTTTCCATTATAGAGATAGTAGCACCACGTGCTCGGGTCATCGGCCAGTTGCGGTGCGGGTTTCACCAAACGCAGGGCCGCACTGGTTCCGACCGAAAAAGACATGATCCCTTCCCGGGCTCCACCGATCCCAACCTGATTCAATGCCCCGTCCGCGGCCCCGACCGTCACCGGAATCCCCGCCGGCAACCCGACCGCGCGGGCAATCGCCGGGGCTAAAGGAAGGGTAAAGGTCGCCTCGGTTAACTCGGCGAACATTGATCTTTTCACGCCCGCCAAAGCCAGCAGCTCGTCGTCCCAGTCCAGTGTATGAATATTGAAGAAACCCGAACCGGAGGCGGTACACCTGGAGACCGCCTGTCCCCCGGTGAGTCTTTCGAACAAGCACTCGATCTGGGAAGAAAGATATACAACAACCCGGAACGCCTCCGGGTTCGTTTTCTTGTCGTGATAAAGCTTCCAGATGGGATAAAGGGCATGCAGGACGCAGCCGGTTTTATGGTAGAACTCCCGATAAAAATCCGGCTCCGCCTTGAGCGCTTCCACGGTTTCCGTGGCGGTGACATCCGCCCAGGTTTTGATCCGCCCCACCGGTTGCCGGTGGCGGTCAAGGTAGAGCAGACTGTGCCAGGTCCCACTCAACCCGATCGCCGCTACCGGGCGGTCGTTACGCTGCACAATCGCCCGCAAAACAGCCAGCGCCGCCTGGAAGATCCCCTCCGGGTCCTGGGAGACGATATCCGCGACCTCGGCCGGGTAGGGCTGGGAAACCGAATCGACAATCCCCGTTTCCGCATTATAAAGGATACATTTCGCCGCGGAAGTACTGACCTCTAAACCGATGACATTCATTTTTGATCACCAAATTCCCCTATTTCCTTAACTTTTGGCGCGTGGCGCCTTACACGCCGGCGTAGGCCATAAAACCGCCGTCCACCGGAATGACCGCGCCGTTCACAAACTTGGCGCCGTCCGAGATTAACCAGATGACTGTTCCGATCAGATCCTCCGGCGTCCCGTAACGCCCCATGGGTGTATGGGCCAAAACTTGTTTCCCACGGGTGGTGGGTTCACCGGTCTTCTCATCCGTCAAAAGGAAACGGTTCTGTTCCGTCAGGAAAAAGCCGGGGGCAATGGCATTGACCCGGATGTTGGTGGAATAATTCTGGTTGAAATGCACCGCCATCCACTGGGTAAAGTTGTTAATCGCTGCTTTGGCCGCCGAATATGAGATGGTCTTGGTCAACGGCCGGTAGGACGCCATCGAAGAGATATTGATGATGACCCCCTCTCCTTGTTCCGCCATCACCTTCCCGAAGACTTGGGTCGGCAGGACCGAACCGATGAAGTTCAGATCGAAAACCCACTGGATCGCCGCCGGGGGAAGGTCAAAGAAGGGCTGCCGCTCATCGGCGGTGGCTTCTTTTTTGTTCCCGCCGGCCCCGTTGATCAAAACATCGACCTTGCCAAACTCCTCGAGGACCACGTCCCGGGCTTTCTCCAGGGATGGTTTCTCCAAAACATTGACCATAACCCCAATCGCTTCGCCGCCGGCCGCCCGGATCTCCGCCGCCAAGGCTTGGGCTTTCTCCCCATTCAGGTCCAATACCGCCACCCGCGCACCGGCCCGGGCCAAGGCACGCGCCATTTCGCCGCAGAGGACACCGGCCGCACCGGTAATCACGATGGCTTTACCTTTGATATCGAACAAATTCCTTACTTCCATTCCTTAGCACCTCCAATAATTTGCTCTATCGTTGAAGCGGCTTGCTATGCACAGTCTCTTCCTTGGTCTGCCAGTCCGTGTGGAAGGTTCCGGGGCGGTCCAGCCGCTCGTAGCCATGGGCCCCGAAGTAATCGCGCTGCGCTTGGACAAGGTTGGCCGGGAGAAAAGACCGCCGGTAGGAATCAAAATAAGCCAAAGCGGAACTAATGGCCGGTACCGGAATGCCCTGTTGCGCCGCGAGACCAACGATCCGCCGCCACCCGCTCTGCGCCGCTTCAATTTCTTTTTTAAAGTAAGGAGCCATTAACAGGTTGGGCAGCTCCGGTTCGCCGGCAAAGGCTTCCTTGACCCCCGTTAAAAGCTTGGCCCTGATGATACAGCCACCCCGCCACAACTGGGCGATGGTGCCGCCGTCAAGCTCCCACCGGTAGGCCGCCGCAGCCGCCTTGAGTAAAGCGAAACCCTGGGCGTAAGTGCAGATTCTTGCGGCATACAGGGCGGCGCGGGCCGCCGGCAACAGCTCCGCCGGGTCTCCTTCGTAACGGGGTGCCACCCAAGTCAGCTCTTCACTGGCCTTGATCCGCTCTTCCTTTAACGCGGAAAGAAAACGGGCCCCGACGGCCGCGTTGATTGTTGGCACGCTAACCCCCAATTCAAAGGCCGCCTGGGCAGCCCATTGCCCGGTACCCTTCTGGTCGGCCCGGTCCGCGATCACCTCGACGATCGGGTTTCCGGTCGCCGCATCTTTTTTATTTAAAATGTCCGCACTGATTTCCAGTAAATAAGATCCCAGTTCGCCGTTGTTCCATTCCCGGAAGACCGCTCCGGTCTCCGCGGCGCTGAAGCCCAGCAGTTCGCGGAGGAGGAGATAAACTTCGCCAATAAGCTGCATATCACCGTACTCAATTCCGTTGTGCACCATCTTGACAAAATGGCCGGCCCCCTCCGGTCCCACGTAAGCACAGCAGGGCGTGGCCTCGACCCGGGCTGCGATCTTCATGAACAGATCCCGGGTTAACTCCCAAGCCCGTCGGGACCCGCCCACCATCAGACTGGGCCCCCGCAAGGCACCTTCCGCTCCGCCGGAGATGCCTACTCCCAAATAAGAAAGGCCCATCGCTTCCAGCATCCGCCCGCGCCGGTTTGTCTCTTTATAGTGAGAGTTTCCGCCGTCGATCACGATGTCGCCCGGTTCAAGATAGGAGAGCAGAGCAGCAATGACTTGGTCAACCCCCGGCCCCGCCGGGATCAGGAGCAGGATCTTCCGGGGCCTTTTTAAAGCGGCCACCAATTCCGGTAGGGAACCCGTCCCCACGATCTCTGCGCGGCCGTCGGCCGGCTCCTGTAAAAGCTGCCCGACCCGGTCACTGCTCCGGTCATAGACCGCCACCGTAAAGCCGTGATGGGCAAGGTTCAAACTCAAATTCCGCCCCATCACACCCAAACCGATTAACCCCAGATCGGCCCGCATTGCTCTCTCCCGTCCTTTCTCCAGCGGATACAACGCCGCCACTTCAAACCGTTGGCCCAGCCACAAACAATGGTTCTTCGCCCTGCAAAACCCGGATCAGGTTTTGCGCGGCGATACACCCCATCTTGTTCTGCGCCTCTCTAGTATGGGCGCCAATATGGGAAGTTAAGACCACATTGTCCAGGCGCCGCAGGGGCGAATCCTCCGGCAAAGGTTCGGTCTCGAAAACATCCAGCCCGGCACCGGCAATCGTCTTATTCACCAGCGCTTGGTAGAGCGCTTCTTCATTGATGACGCCCCCCCCGCGCCGTATTGATGATAATGGCGTCCGGTTTCATCAGCGCGAGCTCTTTTTGGCCGATCAGGTGGTGGGTCTCTGGGGTGAGCGGCAGGTGCAGACTGATGAAATCGGCTTGGGCTAAAACTTCGGGTAAGCTTAGGTACTCGGCCCCGGTCTCCCTCGCCCACGCCTGATCCGGATACAGGTCAAAGCAGATGATCCTCATAAACCCCTTCACCCGGGCAGCCAACTCCCGGCCGATCCGGCCGGTACCCACAATTCCGACGGTCTTCCCGCCAAGCTCGACTCCGGAGTAGCGTCCCCACTCCCCGCTTCTTAGTTTCCGGTCGGAAGTGGCGATCTGCCGGGCTACATTCAGCATCAAGCCTAAAGCCAGTTCCGCCACGGCGGCGCTGTTGGCCCCCGGGGTGTAGGTGACGGTGATGCCCCGTTTGGCCGCCGTCTCCAGATCAATATTGTTAATCCCCACCCCATACTTGGAGATTACTTTCAACTTTGAGGCCTGTTCGATGACGTTGGCCGTGACCGGGTCCAGACCGACAATTATACCGTCAACGTCGGTAACGAGGTTCAGCAGCTCCTCCTCGGTCAGTGGCCGGTCCAAGGGATTCCGGACCAGATCGCAGCCCGCCTCTTCCAGTAACCGCACCGGTTCCGGATCCACCTTCCCGAATGTGCGCGGCGTCACTAAGACTTTCCAAGCCATAACCATCCCCCTGCGCCAATAAACTTTCCGTCGTCAAGCTTTATCACTAATTTCCCATCGTGAAGCCTTAACACCGCCCGCCAAGATAAGCTTCTTGAATGGCGGGATTGTTCAACAGTTCCTTACCGGTCCCTTCGTTCACCAGTTTCCCTTTCTGTAAAACATAGGCATAATCGGCAATGCTCAAAGACTTGCGCGCGTTTTGCTCCACCAGAAGAATGGTGGTTCCTTGCCGGTTGATTTCAACGATCAAGTCCAGCACCTGCTGGGCCAGGAGCGGGGACAAACCCAAAGACGGCTCGTCAATGAGGAGCATCTTCGGTTCACTCATTAACCCGCGGCCAATCGCCAGCATCTGCCGTTGCCCGCCGGACATTGTGCCGGCGCTACAGTGTAATCTGTATTCCGGGGGCCTTTACCCCCACCGAGATCCTGCGGGCCTGGGAAGCCGGAGCCGATGTGGTTAAAGTCTTCCCCGCCACCAAGTTGGGGCCGTCCTATTTCAAAGATGTCCTGGGACCCCTTCCCCAAGTACGGCTGACGCCCACCGGCGGGGTTACCTTGGAAAACGTTGGTGACTTTATCAAGGCGGGAGCCATTTTTGTCGGGGTCGGCGGCGCCCTGGTTAACAAAGAGTTGGTCGCCGCGAAGAAATGGGATGAACTGGCCGCTTTGGCCGCTCAGTACATTGCCGCCGTGAAAGCAGCCCGAAAATAAGCAAAATTAGCCCACACAAAAACCCCTGGAACCTTTCGTTCCAGGGGTTTTTTCGCGATGGCTGCTGGTTTCAATCACACAAGGCCTTAGATGTTGGCCTGGATGATGAAGTTCAGGATGAAGAGCAAAGTCGAGACCAGCAAAATCGGATGGACCTCTTTAAACTCCCGCTTGCAGATTTTGACCAGGAGGTAGAAGATGAAGCCGGTGGCAATCCCGTAGGAGATGCTGTAGCAGAAGGCCATGAAAATACCGGCAAAGAACGCGGGAATCGCCTCTTCCAATTCGCTCCATTTAATCTCCTTGAAGGAGGAGAGCATCAGAATCCCGACCACAATGAGCGCCGGTGCCGTCGCCGCCGCCGGCACAAGACCGGCCACCGGGGCCAAGAAGATGCAGGCAGCGAAGAGAAGGGCTGTGACGACACTGGTCAAACCGGTGCGTCCACCCGCGCTGATCCCGGCCGCGCTCTCCACGTAAGTGGTGGTGTTGGAGGTCCCAAAGAGCGAACCGATGGAGGTGGCAATGGCATCAGCAAACAAGGCCCGGTCCATCTTGGATTTAAAACCGGAACTGGAGTGCATCATCTTTTCATCCTCGGCACTGAAGATGCCGCTGCGGCGGCCGGTCCCGATGAAGGTACCGATGGTGTCAAAGGTATCGGACAGGCTGAAGGCAAAGATGGTCATCAGGACGAGGGGGATCTTCGCCGGATCGTTGAACAAGGAGAACAACCCTTCACGCCCTAACGCCGCACCGAAGACGGTCCCCAGTTCACGGAAGGCCTCACCGACACCGGTGGTTGCCCCGATTTGCGAAACATCGACGAGTCCCATGGGGATCCCAATTACCGTTGTTCCGATGATCCCCAGTAAAATCGCGCCTTTAACATTGAGGAGCAACAGAATTATAGTTAAGAACAGTCCGATGATGGCCAACAACACAGTAGGGTTATTTAAAGCCACTAAAGCCGGGACCGCACTGGAGTTGGCGATGACCGTACCGCTCTCCAGAAGGGTATACGTCCCGGGGTCGGAGGTGAAACTGAGCAGACCGGCGCTCTTCACCCCGATGTAGGCAATGAAGATCCCAATCCCGCCGCCGATCGCATTCTGGAGGCTTACCGGAATCGACTTAATGATCGCTTTCCGCAGCCGGGTGACGGTGATTAAGATATTAATAATTCCACAGATAAAGACCATCGCTAAGGCTTGCTTCCAATTAAAGCCCATGGCAAAGACAACGGTGTAGGTGAAAAAGGCGTTCAAGCCCATCCCGGGTGCTTGCGCGTAAGGCACGTTGGCAAACAGCCCCATCACCAAGGTTCCGATCACCGAGGCAATAATCGTCGCCAGAAAAACGGCCCCCCAGGGAATCCCGGTTTGACTGAGCATTCCCGGATTCACAAAAATAATATAGGACATGGCAAAGAAGGTGGTGAGCCCGGCCACAATCTCAGTCCCGACGGTGGTTCCGTTCTCCTTAAGCTTGAAGAACTTGTCCATTTCCATTAATCCCTCCGTTTTTGTTTTTCACTTTAATATCTCAAGAGCGACCCGCTCTGGAAACCCGTTGGCAGCTTTCCCGCCCTTAGTTTCGCCAACCGGCGGAGAAATTAAAAAAAGCAATTGGTTTACACCAATCGCCGTAAATTCAGCAGAAGATCACACCCGTGCCCATGTCCGCCTTCACCCCAAGGCATGGGGAAAAGGCGGCCAAACACAGGTATCTCTTCCCAATAGTCGAACAATTTACGGTTGCTCGGTAGAAACTTTAGACCCATATTGTCTAAATTATATTGGGAACCATATTTCATTGTCGACGCGTGACGCGCGATCCATGGACCGCAAACATCACTCTACCAGCATTATATAAAAGCAACCGCTGGTCGTCAAGGTGATGCCCGCATTCTTTATCTGTTCGTTACAGAGCAGAGTGGCATCACGGCCAACCGGCAACGCAACCTTGACTGTAATTGACTGTACAGAGTTTTTACGAAACGTAAGCCCGTACTTTCTCAAACTCCGCCTGGATCTCCGGAGACGGTTCCTTGGTCAACAAAGAGACAAGCACAATTGCCGCACACGACAGGAGGAAAGCAGGCAACAGTTCATAAATCCCCCAGATCCCGCCCAACGGCTTGAGCACCAGTTTCCAAACGAAAACCGTCAGGCCGCCGGTGAGCATCCCGGCAATTGCCCCCGCCCGGTTGACTCGTTTCCAGAACAGGGAGAACAGCATGATCGGGCCAAAGGTCGCCCCGAAGCCGGCCCAGGCAAAGGAAACAATCGTAAAGATCACACTGTTTTCATCAAGAGCAATCAACATGGCAAAAGCCGAAATCACCAGGAGGGTAATTCTGGTGACCACCAGCACCGTCCGGTCGGTGGCCTCCTTCCGCATGATCCCTTGGTAAAGATTTTTCGAGAAAGCCGAAGCGGCAATCAGCAAATAGGAATCGGAAGAGCTGATCGTCGCCGCCAGGATCCCCGCCATCACAAACCCGGCAAATAAGGGAATAAAGAAATCAGTGGACATCAGGATAAAGATCCTCTCCGCCGCGCTTTGCGTCAGGAAAGCCGCCGGGTAAATCAGCCGCCCGATGATCCCAATCCCCACGGCGGCCGCCAACGAAATGGTGCACCAGAACGTGGCTACCCGGCGGGAGAGGGTTAGCTGCTCAGTTTTCTCAATCGCCATAAACTTCAAGAGCACCTGGGGCATGCCGAAGTACCCCAGCCCCCAGGAGAGGGTCGAAAGTACGGTCAAAAAGCCATAATGACCCGCCGCCCCGAACAAAGGCCGACCGGCGGCGTCCAATTGCTGCACCCCGTCCACCACGACCGGCTGGGCAATCCCGAAAAACTCAAAGAACCCAGGGATCTGCCGGGCGTTGGCCACCACCGTCGAGAGACCGCCCGCCGCCACGATGCCGCCCACGACAACGACCGTCAAGGAAATAAACATCACGACACCCTGCATAAAGTCGGAAGCACTCTCGGCGAGAAAACCGCCGATAAACGTATAGAAGAGCACAAACAAAGCCCCGAGAACCATCATTAAGACGTAGTTGCTATTGAATAAGGAAGCGAACAGTTTTCCGACCGTGACAAAGCAGCTGGACGCGTAAACCGTAAAAAAGACCAGAATAAACAAGCAAGAGATGGTCATGAGCACCTTTTTCTCTTCTTTGAACCGGTTACTGAAAAAATCCGGGATCGTAATGGCATCCCCGGCCACGTAGGAATAACCCCGGAGCCGTTTTGCTACAAACAACCAGTTTAAATAGGTCCCGATCAACAGTCCAATCGCCGTCCAAATCGCATCGCTTAAGCCGAACCAGTAGGCCACCCCCGGCAAACCCATCAGCAGCCAACCGCTCATATCCGAGGCCTCCGCCGCCATCGCGGTTACCCATGGCCCCAGCTTTCGTCCGCCGATCAAAAAATAGTCGCTACTGGCGCTGGCCCGTTTGGCGTAGTAAATCCCAATCCCGATCACCACCGCCATGTATGACCCCATCGCCAAGAGAATCTGCCCTTGACTTCCAAACATTCTCCTACTTCCTCCTTAATTTATCTGGATATAACCTGTTTAGTTGCCAAACGGGGTTACATCCGTAAATTCAATATTAATTTAGTCATCCTTCCGTCTTCCCTGCCTTATAAAGAACCGGAAGGCAATTGAAGTAATAATTATTCGCTGTTTTTCTATAAAATCCTTTCTTTCGGTAAGGACTTTTTGGCCCGGCTACTTCTAAAATGAAATTTGTGGTCATATATATCAGAAATTCCCCTCTCAACTTTATGTATTTTTTGTGTTAGAATTGGTTTTAGCATCTTTTTTCGAAACTGTCTTCTAGCTTGTGCGTTATTATTGTATGAAGCCAATTTCCCAAAAAGGTTGTGAGCAATGAAATGTTAAAAAGGGTAATCGCTATCTTACTTGTTGTAATCTTTGTCTTCGGCGTCTTCCCTGGACTCATCAGTTGGGCCGACTACTTAAAAAAAGAGCCGGCCTATCAATTTGTGGTTGACGGGGAAGTTTGGTTCACCATCGCCGACCGCAAGGCACTAGAAGAGATTATCACCGATTACCAAAGACAATTCCTGGCAAAAGTTGATCCGCATGCCGAAATAAAAAAGATTTCCTTCGTCCAAGACGTCCAGGTGGTCCCCACGGAAGTCCGTAAGGATCAACTGGATTCCATCGAATATGCCCGGGAAAGAATCTATGCCGTTGAGAACGAAGCGGTTGAGATTACCATCAAAAAGGGGGACAACTTCTGGAACCTAGCCCGCGCCTATAACATCACCGTCGCCGATCTCGAGATCCTTAATCCGGATGTGGACCCCCACCGGATCTATCCCGGCGAGAAACTGGTCGTCAGCCCGTTCAACCCCGTCCTTGATGTCCTGATTGAACTGGAAAACACCGTGGTGGAAACAGTCCCCTTCACCATTCAGTACCAAAGAAACAACAATATGTTCGCCCATGAAAAGCAGATTATCAGATCAGGGGTTGAAGGCGAGAAGGAAGTCGTTTACCACATTACTCTCCGTAATGGTTACCAAGATACATTAGAGGCCATCAAAGAAACCGTCTTAAAGGAACCGGTCAATGCCATCGTCCGGATCGGGACGAGAACCACCGTTGTCCGGGGCGGCCGCGTAAACTACGGTGTGGTGCAGGGGAAAAGAATCTCCAGCGCTTACGGCTGGCGGATCCACCCCATCACCGGCCAAAGACGTTTCCATGACGGCCTTGACATCGCGGCCAACCACGGCAACGCGGTCTACGCTTATACCGACGGCCGGGTCATCGAAGCCGGGTGGAACGGGGGCTACGGCAACTGTATCCTGATCGACCATGGTAACGGGTTGAGAACACGCTACGCCCATCTTTCCCGGATTGACGTTCGCGTCGGTCAACAGGTCAAAGTCGGGCAGCGGATCGGGGCCGTCGGTTCCACCGGAAACAGTACCGGCCCGCACCTCCATTTTGAAGTCATCAAAAACGGCAAGACCCAGAATCCTTTGAATTATCTCTAAGCCGTCCCTGGATAGCTTTAAATGTCTCCCGATTGCGCTCGATTTTCTCGGACAAGCAACCAATGATCACAATAAGACCGCATTAATTATCATAACGCATAGTCCTGATTCAAATAGACGCGATTACCCACCAAAACCGCCGCCAAGGCGGTTTTTTAATAATCGTTTCCGTTGCCCGTGTCCGCAGGCGCGCTTTCTTCCCCGCGGGAAAAGAGCCGCCGCCTGAACCGGCTGGTCGTCATATATATGCATGATATTGTTATATTTATATTCAGTTATCGTCGTTTCATTGTCTTTATACGTTATCATTTCGTTACTTGACAAGTATTTTTGCTAATGGTATATTATGCATAAATATTTATCAAGGAGTGAAGTGCATGGGCCTTCAGATTGAAGCTATTTTAGATAAGATTGCCGCGACACCCATCCCCAAGGTCAAAAAGTGTGCCATCGCCTATTCCGGCGGCCTCGACAGTACTTTAGGCATTGAACTCCTCCGCCGGGTTTACAAGGCAGAAGAGATCATCGCCATCAATGTCGATGTGGGCCAGGGCGATGAAGAGTTGCAAATGGGAGTCGAGCGGGCCAAAAAACTCAAGATCGACCCGATTCTGATCGACGCCAAAGAAGAATTCACCGAGGTCTGGCTCAAAAAAGCAATCCAGGCCAACTCCGACTATAACGGTTATCCGGTCTCCACTTCCATGACCCGCCAGCTCATCGGCAAGCTGGTTGCCAAGAAGGCACAGGAGTTGGGGTGCGACAGCATCCTCGAAGGCTCCACCGGGCGGGGTAATGACCAGTACCGGATGCACAACGTCTTTAAAATGTTCGCCCCGGAACTGGAGATCCTCGCGCCCGTCCGCGATTTTGACCTGACCCGCCAGGAAGAATTGATGCTCTGTGAACACTGGGGCGTCCCGGTCGAAGAATTCATCGTCGGCGGCGACGACAAAACCATGTGGTGCCGGTCGATTGCTTCCGGAGCGGTTGATCTGAACCAGGCCATCCCTGATCACATCTGGATGTGGTTGACTCCGCCGGAGAAAGCCCCCGACCAGCCGGAGTACGTCACGCTCACCTTTGAGGAAGGCGTGCCGGTGGCCTTAAACGGGCAACGGATGAAACTGGGGGAATTGATTCCCAAGCTGAACACCATCGCCGGCCGCAACGGTATTGGCTTGATTGATATTTTTGAAGACGGGATCATGGACCTGAAAAGCCGGGAGATCTATGAAGCTCCGGCCGCCCATGTGATCTTAAAAGTAAAACAGGACCTGGAAGGAGCCTGCCTCACCAAGGACGAACGGCAGTTCAAAAAGATTGTCGACGCCAAATGGGCTTACCTGGTCTACCACGGTGCCTGGTTCCACCCGCTCAAAAAAGACCTGGATGCTTTCATCGCCCAGAGCCAGAAGATGGTTAACGGCACCACCAAGGTTAAACTATACAAAGGAAACATCATCATTGTCGAACGGGACAGCCCGCCCAGTTCCCTCTTCTCGCCGGAGATCCGGTCAATTAAAGCCTCCGGCTTTGACCAGCGCTGGTGCGCCAACGCCGCCAAGATCCGGGGCCTGCCCTTTGAGATCCTGGCCAAGCGGAACCAAAAATTAGGAATCGAGGAGTAAAAATGACGAAACTATGGCAGAAAGATTACGAACTGGACGCCTTCGTCGAACAGTTTACCGTCGGCCGTGACTTTGAGCTGGATCAGCACCTCCTCAACGCCGACTGCGTGGCCAGCCTGGCCCACGCCACCATGCTGGAGACAATCGGGATCCTGACCAAGGAGGAGCTGGCCGTCTTAAAAGAAGGACTGGTTGCGATTATCCGCGCCCACGAACAAGGGGCTTTTCCCATCGCCCGCAGCGACGAGGACGGGCATACGGCAATCGAAAATGCCCTGACCGAGAAGTGCGGTGCGGCGGGCAAAAAGATCCACACCGGCCGCTCCCGCAACGACCAGGTGATCGTCGCCACCCGCCTTTACGCCCGCAGTTATCTCCTGGCCCTGCTGGAACACGGCTTGACCCTGGTCGATAATCTGCTGAACTTTGCCGAAGAACACCAAAAGGTCCCGATGCCGGGGCGGACCCACATGCAGATCGCCATGCCCTCCTCCGTCGGGCTCTGGGCCGGTGCCTACGCGGAACAACTGCTGGACGACCTTCTTCTAGTCGAGAACGCCTACCGGATCAACAACCAATCGCCGCTGGGGTCGGCCGCCAGCTACGGAGTGCCTTTACCCCTCGACCGCGAATTGGTCGCCGACCTCCTCGGCTTTGCCAAGGTCCAGAATAACGTCTTGTATGCCAACAACAGCCGGGGCAAGATGGAGTCGATCATCCTGGATGCCGTCGACCAGGTAGTCCTTACCTTAAGCAAACTGGCCCAGGATCTGATCCTCTTCTCCATGCCGGAATTCCAGTATTTCACTTTGCCCGACAACCTCTGCTCCGGCAGCAGCATCATGCCGCAGAAGAAAAACCCCTGCGGCCTGGAACTGGTCCGGGCCAAAGCGGCCACGGTTTCGGCCTGCGCCTTCCAGATCAAAGGCATCATCAAGGCGCTGCCTTCCGGCTACAACCGGGACTTCCAGGAAACCAAGGAGCCTTTCCTCCGCGGGGCCAATACCGGTCTCGCCTGCGTCCAGATTATGGACCTGTGCATCCGGAAGGTCAAGGTCAACCCGGAGAAGCTCAAAGCCGGGTTCATCCCCGAGATTTACGCCACCGACGCCGCCCTCGAACTGGTGGCCCAAGGCGTGCCCTTCCGCGACGCCTACCGGGAGGTGGGCTTAAACCTGGACCGCCTGGAAGCCCGCGACCCGG
Source organism: Capillibacterium thermochitinicola (assembly GCF_013664685.1). Taxonomy (NCBI): domain Bacteria; kingdom Bacillati; phylum Bacillota; genus Capillibacterium; species Capillibacterium thermochitinicola. The sequence continues at coordinate 18,289 of NZ_JAAKDE010000015.1, read as the reverse complement.
AAGCAACCATTATGGCCAAGACCTACACCGGCACCACCGGCAATCTGGGTTTGGACAAAGCCCGCGCCGCCGCGGCCGCCCTCCGTGCCTTCGCCCAAGCGGAAGAAGCAAAGATCGACGCGAAGGTCAGCGCCCTGGTCGGCATCCCGGTGAAACTCTTTGCGCCGGAGATCTGAGACCCCGGTTGGTGCCAAGGGAGAGAATAACAAATTAAGAACAAATAAAAAAAGTAAAGTATAAAAAAGTATGGAACAAGATGCTGAATAAGCAAGAAGGGTGGGAAGATCATCCCACCCATTCTTTTTGCCCAAAACCGGACGGCACCGCGCCACCCACCATCATTCCTCTTCCCGCTCCCGTTCGCTTCCTATTTACCCGTGGGCACCCAGACCGACCAGCCTTCGCCCTCGCTCATCCTTACTTTAAAATCACCGTACCCTTCGGCATCCGTAGTCACCGTACCGTCGACATTACCTGTAAGGTCATAGAAGGTGGTGTTGGGCTGCCGCGAGTTAATGCGCTTGGTGACGATCTGCTTTCCGCCCGCTGGTCCGTCGGACAGCAGCAGCACCAGGCCGGTTCCCGTCCCCGGGATCCCTTCCCGGACATAGCAGTAAACGTCCTTATCATTGGCGTCCGGCACCTCGTGTCCCGGTCCGTAGGCATAATATTTGCGGGCCAACAACAATTTGCCGATTCCCTCATGCATCCCGTAAACATAGAAGTCTTTCCACCAAATACACGGGGTGCCGTGTTCGCGCGTTAGCATATAAGCGTAGGCCTGATACTTGTAGCGGTGCACTCCGCTTGCTTCATTGTCCCGGTTCGTGTCGTGGTTGTCAGCAAAGGTGACCGCCCGGTCCTGATAGCCCTCGAGATTGACCAGCCCGACGTCGGCCAGCGCCTTCATGTCGTTGGCAACGCCACCTATATTGGCCAAGTTTCGGAAATAGGCATGGAGAGGGAAATCAAAAACCTTGAGGTCGGGGTGGCCGACTGCATCAATGTAGTTTTTCAAATCATTGGTATCTTCAATCCACGCTTCCCCCACGAAAAAGACGTCCTTGACGGTACTGTTTTGTATATGTTCAAGCCAAGCATGAATATAGTTGTTATCTACATGTTTAACCGCATCCAGCCTAAAGCCGTCGAAGTCAACTTCGCTAATGATCCACTCGCCCCAGGCTTTGATCTCCTGCCGGACCGGTTCATACTGGTAATCCACATCCGCCCCCATCAAGTAGTCGGGTAGACAGTCATCCCAGTTTTTTCCTGAAAACAAAAACCCGTCCATCCCATCAAAGTACTTCCAATCCCATTGGGTGTTATAGTACTTACCTTTCCGGCCGGGGAAAGTATACTTCGTCCAGAGTGTTGCTGTTCCTCCTCCGGCCAACGGTACGTTTTCCTGCTCATCCGCCCCCATCCGGTGGTTCAGAACAGCGTCAAAATAGACCTTAATCCCATGGGCGTGGAGGGTTTTAATGGCGTTGTCCAACTCTTCCCGGCTGCCGTACTTGGTCCGGCGGGTCCCTTTTTGGTGAAACTCGCCCAGATCCCACAAGTCATAAACATCATAACCCACACTATAACCGCCGCTCATGGCCTTCGAAGCCGGAGGCAGCCAGAGGCCGGTCAGGCCCATCTTTTCGAACTCGGGAGCGCGCTCCGCCAGGAGCCGCCAGAGATTGGCCTCTTTGGGAAATCTACCTAAATAATCATTTGGCCCTACTTTTGTCCCCAATTCCCAGTAGAAAGCCTGCATTATTGTTTTGTTAACCTCGGTGATCCGGTCAAATCCGGGAGGAGGTGGAACATCAGGAATAAACCGCGGGTAATCTCCTCCCGATAACGGCGGCGTTTTCGTGGTCTTCTTTTTCCCGCAGCCAACAAGGGCCAAGGATAAGACAAGAATAAGGGTAATGGCTAATACTTTCCTCATTATTATATTCCGATGATTCCGATGAACATCCAATACCAGATCAATTCCTTTCGCGAATTAATGCAATCGTTTGCAATTCTATTTATTCTGCATATTCTTCTTTTTTCCTTTTCTTATTAATCAAGCTAGGCAAGAGCGGTAGGCTACCCATTTCACCTTCTTCCGGTATCCCTTTCTACATAATTTAAGGGATATAATTCAATTTTTTGCCCAGACTACCGATGGAGGTGTTAAATAATGAGTTTAAAACTGACGAACAAAGAACGCATGCTCTTGCAGGACCAAAAAAGCCACGAAGAGATCTGTATCCAAAAGTACAATGACTATGCCAATATGGCGTCCGACCCCCAACTGAAAGCACTCTTTCAACAGAACGCCCAAACCGAACAAGAGCACCTAAACACCATCAACCAACTGCTGAACGGCCAAATCCCCAACATGAATCAAGGCCAAAGCGGCGGCCAACAGCAAAACCAATCGCCCATGCAAATCCTGCAGCAACAATCCTCTCAACAACTGTCCCAGCAGCAAACGAATAGCTTTCAAGGACAAAACCAGTCCAGCGGATACCAAGCCGACCAAAACCTCTGCACCGATATGCTGATGACGGAGAAATACGTCTCCGGCACCTATGATACAGCCATCTTCGAATTTAGGGATCCCCAAGTGCGCCAGATCCTCAATCATATCCAAAAGGAAGAGCAACAGCACGGGGAAGCAATCTTCAACTATATGCAGAGCGTGGGCATGTATAATCCCCAGTAAGGGCGCCGGCCCAGCCCCTCCCGGCAATCTTGGCCGGTAGAGAAATGAACAGTTAGAAAATCACGCGTTAACCCGGGACCCAACGGTCCCGGGTTACGTTTTCCCGCCCTTTAGGAAAGATCCCCGGCGAACGCCAGGTGTTCACCGGGTGGCGTGCCAACCCCAGCAGACCAAAGTGTTCCGACGCATAGAAACGATCTTTTCAATTTAGGGTTTTGTTGGGGATTAAATTCTTCTCTCTTTCAGCCGAAATATATAATACAAATTTATTTTTATTACAAATAATCCGTCTTTGAAATCACCATGAAGGGCAGGAAGAGCAGGATGAAACTGAAAAACAAGATTTCCATCGGAGTTACTGTTCTGTTATGTTTGATTGGCCTAAGCATTTTCCTGGTCGTCAATGATCAAGTCACAAAACTGGTCAATTCCAGTCTGACCCAAGAGCTTTCTTCGATCCTCAATTTAGGTTACCGGTTATTGGATGAAGTCTATCCCGGCCCTTGGCACCGGGAGAACAGCCGTCTCTATAAGGGCGAGCAATTAGTCAACGACAATTACCAGGTTGTTGACCTCATTCGCGACCAGACCGGTGCCCTCGCCACGATCTTCCTGGACAACACCCGGATTGCCACCAATGTAACCCTGGAGACCGGAGCTCGTGCCATCGGAACAACAGCGGCCCCGGAAGTTGTGGAGACCGTCCTCATCAACGGCCGTGACTTTACCGGTGAAGCCGATGTGGCCGGTCGGCCCTTTCTTACCCGTTATACCCCGCTCCGGGATGCCAGCGGAAAAGTGATCGGCATGTGGTTTGTCGGGGTGGAAAAGAAACAAGCCCAAAACCTTATATACAGGATAAATCTAGCGTTGGGTTTTATTATTCTCGTCGGTATTGCGCTCGGCATCGGAGCGACTTTTATCTTTACCGGTTTTATCTTGAAACCAATTCCGCTTCTGCTCGATGCTTTCCAAAAAGCAGCCATGGGTGACCTCACCGCCAAACTGCCGGTCTTGGCAAAGGATGAAATCGGCCAGTTGGCGACCGGTTTTAACCAATTGCTGAACAAACAGCGGGAGTCCTCTGTTCTGGTACAATCGATCGCGGAAAAAGTCAGCGATAGTTCCCTGCAGATCGCCGTCGGCAACGAAGACCTCTCCCAACGCACCCAAGAAGAGGCCGCCGCGCTGGAGGAACTGTCTGCCACCATGCAGGAGATCAGTGCCTCAATCCATCAGTTATCGGCCAACGCCCAAAAAGCAAACCACTTTTCGCAGACTACCCTCAATGTGGTCAAAGAAGGCGAGGAAGCAATCGCCCACACTATGGCGGCCATGGAACAGATCTCAGCCAGCAGCAACCAGATCGCCGCCATCATCCAGGTCGTTAACGACATCTCCTTCCAAACAAATCTGCTGGCCCTCAACGCCGCCGTTGAAGCAGCCCGGGCCGGCGAACAAGGCCGCGGTTTTGCCGTTGTCGCCGCCGAAGTACGAAGCCTGGCCAGGCGGGCCGGGGAAGCCGCCCAGGAAATTGAGGCGCTCATCACGGAAAGTGTGAACCGAGTGGAAAACGGCAACATAATGGCGAAAAAATCCGGTGTCATCCTCAAGCAGATCGTCGAAAATACCATGCAGACCTCGGCGGCCATCAATGCGGTCGCCGATGCCATCAAAGAGCAGACCAGCGCAACCCAGCAAATCCAGTATTCCATTGACCAACTGAACCAGGTTACCCAGGATAACGCCGCTCTGGTTGAGGAACTGGCTTCCTCTTGCCAATTCTTAAAGCATGAAGCCGAGCGGCTTAGTAACATGCTGAACCAGTTCAAAGTGGAATAAAAAAGAACAACGAACGAAAATAAAAAATGCGTTATTACGTTTGGTAATAACGCATTTTTTGTGCTACGCGCACCACTTCTTTACTTTACCATCCCCGTTCGGCCAGGCGGTTTTCGCTGGCCAGTCCGGCCACACTGATCCCCCGCATCGCTTCGCCTAAACCACGGGAAACTTTCGCCAACACTTCCGGATCGTTGTAATGGGCCACCGCTTCGACGATAGCTTTCGCCCGCGCGACCGGGTTTGCCGACTTGAAAATCCCGGAACCGACAAAAACGCCATCGCATCCCAGTTGCATCATCATGGCGGCATCGGCCGGAATCGCGACCCCGCCGGCCGCAAAGTTAACCACGGGCAAGCGGCCCAGTTTCCGGGTTTCGCTGAGTAAAGCCACCGGCACCCGCATCTCTTCCGCCAGTTTTGGTAATTCTGCTTCCGGCGTCTTCTGTAAAGCGGCAATCTCTTCGTTCACCGTCCGGATATGGCGCACCGCTTCGACAATATCACCTGTGCCGGCCTCGCCTTTGGTCCGGATCATGACCGCCCCTTCATTAATCCGGCGGAGGGCCTCGCCCAGATTACGGGCCCCGCAAACAAAGGGGACTTTAAACTTGGTTTTATCAATATGATACCGATCGTCGGCCGGGGTCAAAACTTCACTCTCATCGATAAAGTCAATGCCCAACGCCTCCAGGATTTGCGCCTCCACAAAATGACCGATGCGCACCTTCGCCATGACGGGAATCGAGACCGCTTCCACGATGCGAAGGATCACTTCCGGATCGGACATGCGGGCTACGCCGCCCTCAGCCCTGATGTCGGCGGGGACTCTTTCCAACGCCATGACGGCCACCGCCCCGGCTTCCTCGGCGATCTTCGCCTGTTCCGGAGTGGTCACATCCATGATCACGCCACCCTTAAGCTTTTCAACGATGTTCTGACCGGTCTTCCGCGTATCTTCTTTGAACATGAGGAACTTCTCCTCCTTACGCAAATCTTTACTAATTGCTTATATTTTACCACTAACTACATGGTAATAGGACTACCTCATATGTATAGTTTTTGTTAATAGCTTTATCCCGGCAGACCCGCACACGGTTGCCGGGATAAAGGTTCTTCAATTAATTAAACTAAATTAACTCTACTGAATCACCAGGCGGCAACCGCCGCTTGCCGAAAGGCCTCCACTTCTTCCGTTAAACGATAATCATTAGCGGCAAGCACTTGGAGATACTCTTTAATCAGCGCCGCAAAATCCCCTTCCGTTTCTTTGGCAACAAATTGATTATAAGCCAATTTGGCTTCGGGATCCATTGCTTTCGTCTGATAATTGAACAAAGGAGTATTGTTACAACCAAACAGGGCAAAGGTAACGTAGCGGCGCAAAAGGGCCCGCACCGGCTCGACCTGCGTCGAGCCGCTGTACCCGTCGATAAACTGTTCCTGGCGCTTTGCCCGCTGGAGAAGCTCCGCCCAACTGATCATCAGGGCGGCGTCTTTGACCGGCGTCGCTTCCGACTCCACCGCCATCAGTTCAAAATAGGCTGTCAAGTCGGGACTAATCGCTTCAAAGTACTTTTGGTAGAAAGGATAATCGATCACCGGAAAGAATTGCCCTTCGGCGGTCTCCACCTTGTAACCGTTTTTCATGGTTTCGGCCACCAACTGCCGGACCGTTTCGTCCTGGGCCGTCTTTAAATCGTCCAGCGCCCAGTTCCGCTGGTAAACCCGGAGCATCTTCGCCTGCAGAACACTGTCATCGTAAAGCCGTTCCCAATCCGGAAGCATTTTCTTTTGGACCGACTCCAGCCCCAAAACCAGCTTTCCGGCATTTTTGGTTGTCACTTCATCAATATGCCGATCCACATAGGCAATGACTTCGGCCACAGTCAAATCCTCCTTGGCCAGCAAGCGAGTAAAACCGGTCATTACCTTTTCTTCTTTCGTGGAGAATACATCGCCACGGTTATAGACGAAAGCAAGGGCAAGCCCGATCAAGATACAAATTATAAACGTGCCATTTTTCCGCACTTTATTGCCTCCTCATTAACTTAAACACCACTCCTTAATTCAAACGCCTTTGTCCGAAAAAAATTACGCGTAATCCGCTGGTATTTGTTGGCCCTTTTTACGGCCTTGCCGGCCTGCTAAAAAAAGACCATCTTCTCCTGCGCCAGTTTTTCCGCCCAGACCAGCCGCAAGATTTCCAGCTCTTCGCTGTAATCGGTCTTGGTTTCGTCTTTATCATATTCCAGTTTGTCCAGAACCTCAAAGACGAAATTCGCCGCGCCCCGCTCTTGCCATGCTTTCTGTAACTCCCGGTTGGGATGCTTTCCCGCATCCAGTTTAAACCGGGTGCTATTGATTGCTCCCTTCAAGTCGGGTGTCGCTTGCAGGTAACAACGGCCATCATCCAGCGCCCGGATGAGAAAAATCCCCATCTCCGGCTTCATCTGCTTATATAATTGCTTCAGTTCCTTTTTCCGGTCCATCACTCATACCCCATTTCCTTTATGATCCGCGTCAAAATGCATCAAACGTTCCCCGGTCAATCATCATTGCCCATCGCTGGCCAAAATAACCTTGGAGTTTTTACCGTATTATCTGCCTTTCCGTCAATCCTGTCAAGAAAAACGAAGAAAATAGAGGAGAACGGTTTTCCTACCATCACCCGTGCCAATCTGGTATAATTAAGAAGATATTTACCTGTCAAGAGGGGGGGAATTAAAAATGATCGTGACCACCACCAATACGGTTGAAGGCCGCAAAATTGTGGAATACAAGGGTATTGTCTTCGGGGAAGTGATCTCCGGCGTCAACTTCCTCAAGGATTTCGCCGCTGAACTGACTAACTTCTTCGGCGGGCGTTCCGGTTCCTACGAGGGGGAACTGATTAAAGCCCGCGAAAATGCCATTTATGAGATGCAGCGTCGTGCCGCCAAATTAGGGGCCAATGCCGTCGTCGGCGTGGATATTGACTATGAAGTCCTGGGCAAAAGCGGGAACATGCTAATGGTCACCGCCTCGGGAACGGCTGTTGTCATCGAATAAAAACACAAGCCGCCAAACGGCCAGGGGAGCTAGATCGAGACCAGCAAGACCTTGGCCAAAGCAAACACAGAGACCAAAGGAAGCAAGGAAGCCGCCGGCCGGAAAACAAAAGAAAAACCCGGGACCTCCTGTCCCAGGTCTTTTTGGGCAGCGCCCAAGATGAGGAAGGTGCTTTTCCCACGGTTTTTCAACTGAGCGGCATTGTATACCAAAATCTACCCTAACCTTTAATCGCCCCGTAAGTTAGACCGGCAATCAGCTGTTTGGACATGAACAAGAACACAATCACCAACGGAATTACCGCGATGCTGGCGCCAACCATAATTGCGCCGTAGTCGGTTTGGGCCTGCCCCTGGAAGGAGCGGAGCGCCACCGGAATCGTATAAGTCATGCGTTCACGAAGAATAACCAAGGCCCCCATAAAGTTGTCCCAGGAACCCAGGAAGGTAATGATCCCCAAGGCGCCCAAACCCGGCTTGATAATGGGCAAAACAATCCGCCGGTAGATTGCGAATTCGGAACAGCCGTCAATGCGGGCCGCGTCGACCAAGGCCAGAGGAACCGAACTGGTAATGTACTGACGCATTAAGTAGATGCCGTAGGCGCTGGCCGCACCTGGGATATAAAGCGCCCGGGGCGTGTTAATCCAGCCAAAGTAGCTCATCATGATAAAGAACGGAATAATCCCCAGAAGCGCCGGGATCATCATGGTGGCCAACATAATGTTAAACATTAATTTTTTCCCTCTGAACTCGTAAACGGCGAAACCGTAACCGCCCACTGAACAGAAGAACAACGTGGTTATCGTGGCCATCACCGCAATATAAACACTGTTCCAGACATTACGCCAGAAGGGGAGCCGATCCAGGAGAATCCGGTAGTTCTCTGCTAAAGCGCGGCCAAACCACATCGGTGGCGGGAAAGCGAAAATCTCCGCCAAACTCCGCGTCGACAGAACCACCATGTACCAGAAGGGATAGATGGTGACGACCGTCCAAATCAGAAGCGGGAGATACAGGAGGATCTTAATCCCGATTTTTTTATAGTCGATCTGCTGTTTCACTTCGATTTCGTGTGGAAGGGTTAAGCGGGTTTGGACCTTCTTCATCTTTAACTAACCCCCTCGTCGGAACGTAATACCCTGCGCGAAATCATGGAGGCAATGAAGATCAACACAAAGACAATGTAGGAGATGGCCGCGGCACCACCAAAGTAGCCCCACTCAAAACCGGTCTGGTACAAATACATGGCCAGCGTATAGGCGGCACGGCCCGTCCCGCCATTTTTCCCGACCATAATAAACGGTTCATTAAAAATCTGCAGGCCCCCGATAACCGACATCGTAATCGCAAATTGCATTACCGGCCGCAAAGAAGGAAGGGTAATCTTAAAGAACACTTGATGCCACTTGGCCCCGTCAACCCGCGCCGCTTCATATAACTCCTGCGGAATGGTCTGCAGACCGGCCAAATACAGAATGGTGTTCCATCCGGTCCAACGCCAAATGATCTGGGTGGAGATGGTCGGAATCATCAAAGGCGGCGAAGCCAACCATTTCAACGGTATTTCAAGATTGAACAAGCTGAAGATGGCATGAAAGAAAGGAATTTTGTCCAGGGATACAGCCAGATAGTTCGCAAACCCAAATGGATAGCCGTAGAAAATGGCAAAAACCATCGACACCGCCACGGTCGAAGTTATGTACGGCAAAAACAGGGTGGCCTTAAAGAAGTTTTTCAGCCGCACAAAACCAAGGTTCAGGATGAAAGCAAAAAACAAGCCCAAAATGTGCTGGGGAACACCACTCACAATCGCCATGACAACTGTGTTCTTCAACGCTTGCCAAAACATGGGGTCGGTCAATGTATACGTGTAGTTTTCCCAGCCGATATATACCATCGGTGAAGTTGCAATCCCGTTCCAGCTGTGGAAACTCAAATAAAGCGCAAAAAAGATGGGGAAGGCACCAAAGACCAAGAAAAACGCGAAAAACGGCGAGACAAAGAAATATGGAATCATCCGGTTATAACACCGTCGAAGTCGATTTTTCATTGTTAGCTCGGTCATGAAAAACCCTCTTTTCTTTAATGGAGTAGCGAGGAGGAAGGGAGTACGCCCTCCCTTCCTCCCTTTGTCGTTCCTAGCGTCTTCTTGTTCTCCGTTCAATCTGGGTTTTTGCGTCGCGGAGCGCACGATCCACAGCTTTACCTTCATTGAGCACCGCACTCAGTTCGGCGGAAACCGCTGCGTTGGCTACACTGTCAAACTTGTTGGTGATGACTTCCGGAACGCGTTTGGCAATATCGATCCAGAGGAGACGGGCTTGCTGGCCGGCGAAGAAGTCCATCTTTTCTTCGAAAATCTTGTGGTTCCAAGCTTCCATCCAGGCGGGGAAGCAATCGGCGGTCTCGAAGTTCTTCACTTGCACATCGGTGTTGGTGCAGATGAACTCGATAAAGGCCCAGGCCGCCTCCTTGTTTTTGCTCTGTTCCGGAATCGCCAGGAAGGTACCGCCCCAGTAACCGGCCATCCGCGGTTCACCGGCCTTCAGCGCCGGCCACTCGGCAACGCCCCATTTACCGGCGGTGTCCGGTGCCATCCAGTTCTTCAGGTGGCCGCCCAACCAAGCGCCGCAGGGCTCATAAGCAACCGTCCCGGTTTGGAAAGCAACATACCATTCATTAGACCAGGCACCGATTCCAGCTGCGATACCGGCATCCTGGAATTTTTTCGCCCACTCGAACGCCAGGCGGAAACGCTCGCTATCAACCACACAGTTACCGTTTTTGTCAAAGTACAACTCCGGTGAAGAACGAATGATCATCCAGGCAATATTACCCGCGTCGGAGACGAGCCAGGTGTCGTTTTTCCCGTCGCCGTCCAGGTCCTTGGAGATTTTCAGACCGGCCTGATACAGGTCTTCCATGGTCTTGATATCTTCAATCTTAATTCCGTTGGCCTCAAAGACATCCCGGCGGTAGAAAGCGCAACCCGGAGCAATGTCCGCCGGCATCGCAATCAACCGTCCGTCATCCGAGGAACCCTGCGCCCAGGTGTAAGGGGCAATCCCATGACGATACCGGCCGGCGTTGTAAGGCGGTTTCAACAGGTCAACCAAACCGCCCTCGGTGACAAACTGGGCCACATAGGCAATTTCAACAGCCGCGACATCGGGTGCACCCTGACCGGCGGCCAAAGCGGTGACCAGTGTGCTGTGGTGGTCGTCAAACCCCAACGATTTGATCTCGACTTCAATGTTGGGATACTTTTTGTAAAACTCGGGCAGAACCGCCGCATAAGCCTCGTCCAGAGCCGGGTAGCAGCCAACGACGATCTTGGTTTTCGGTGCCGCTTCCAGGCAAACCGAACCGACCAACAACAGGACCAACAACACCAAACCTAGTTTACGCATTGAAGAAACCCTCCTTGATTAATGATCATTGGTAAAAAGATTCTTCCGTCCTTCTCAGAAGTGAAGACCTTTTCTAGCTGCACGCCACCTCCTTTATCTATCACTGCAAACCCGCACCGCAGGACGCCCTAACTACCAAAGAAGTCTGGAGGATGACATGGGTGACTGCTGTTTCCTCTCCGGAAAGAATCGCCAGCATTTTGCGGGCGGCAACAGCCCCCATCTCCTTGATTGGTTGACGTACCGTAGTTAGGGGCGGGTAGAAGGTTTGGGCGATCTCCGAATCGTCAAACCCAATCACCGCCATGTCCCTTGGTACAGAAAATCCTTTTTTAAAGAGGCCGTGGATCGCCCCGATCGCCATTTCATCGTTGAAAGCGACAATTGCCGTCGGCCGTGGTTCCAACACCAATAACTGCTCAATCTCCCGCTCGCCGCTGGCCATCGAGTAATTCCCTTCCCGAACCAGAGCGTGGTCATAGGTTAAACCATACTGTTTCAACGCGTCTTGATAACCCCGTAGACGATCGCGACTCTCCTTAAAGCTGTACGGACTGGAGATCACACCGATTCTGGTGTGCCCCAGCTTGATCAGATGCTCCGTTGCCTGATAGGCCCCTTGGCGGCTGTCGACCTCCACCGAACTTACCTGTTCGCCGACATTGCCATCGATCACCACAACCGGAAAATTATCCTTCTTCAAAGCGAGAATCCCTTTTTCCCCAATACGACGGGGGGTCGCAATGATTAACCCGTCGACTTTCTTTTCTTTAAGCATTTTGGCCAGTCGGTACTCTTTGGACTGGGCCCGCGACACGATCAAGTTGAAATCATTCTTCTGGAGAACCTCTTCAATCCCCAAAATAATCGGTCCGTAAAAGCCCCCCCGCAAATCCGGTGCGATGAGGCCAATGATCTTCACCTGTCGTAAAGACAACCCCCGGGCTTGCGCATTTGGTTGGTATTTCAATTCGCGGATTGCCTTCATCACCTTGGCATGGGTCTCCGAACTAACCGGGCGGTTATTGAGCACCCGCGACACCGTGGCCTTGGAAACCCCCGCCAACTTCGCCACTTCGTTAATGGTCGCCATTTTAATCCCCTTTATTGAACTGGTTTCATGAATATTTTGTAAAGTTGTTCTGCTCCAGCCCGCTCTGTTTGGGACATAAGCAAAGTTTTCGGGATGTTAGCGATCGGTTCAAATTATATTAAATCTAAACCGGTTTCATAAGTATATTTCTACCCCTTTTACCTGATTCCTCTTTTTTTGAGAAAATTTTTGTTCAAAACATTATTTTTACATTCTCCCAGCTAAACTACGGATTGTTCTAAAAAAAGATCCGCTTTTGCGGATCTTTTTTTCATCTCCTGAAAACCGACCTGTTCAGTTGCGTATTTCTTATCAAAAACGACCGGAAAAGCCGCTCGCCTACTTTTTCAAATCCATGGCTAAACCATACCCGTAACTAAATAAAGGATCATAATCGGCATCACCATAATTCAGCGGGTACCGGTCCAGATCTTTCGGCCACGTCACCGGTAATTTCCCCGTAAAATTGTAGTCACCGAAGAGCACATCGGCAACGCCCTGTCCCTCGGTGCCCGGTAGCCACGCCGCCACCAAGGCATCCCAATCTTTTAGAAGATGCGTAATCATTAAAGGCCGGCCCGACACGATAATCACAACCACGGGAACACCCGCCGCTTTGACCTGATTGAGCACCATGAGGTCGGGAGCGCCCAAAGTTAATTTCCCGTTATCGCCGACCCCTTCCGCATAGGGTTTTTCGCCGACCACGACCACGGCCACATCCGCCTCGTCCAAGTTGGAAACGAGGCGACCCGGTTCTTTCAGTGCCGCTTCAATTCCTTCCCGGATGGTCGTGCCGATGGTGATCGGACCGCTCTTCCCCTGCCAGGTGATGGTCCAACCCCCACACTGGTTCCCCAGATCATCCGCATTCGAACCGGCGATGTAGATCCGGCTCTCTTTGGCCAGCGGCAGAAGATTGTTCTCGTTTTTGAGCAGAACCAAAGATTTGCGGACCGCTTCCCTGGCCACCGCCCGGTGGGCTTCACACCCGATGAGCTTCTGGGCCAAAAGATCCCGGTTGGCATAAGGCGCGTCAAAGAGGCCCGCTTTAAACTTAACCCGCAAGATGCGGCGGACCGCATCATCAATCCGCTCTTCACTCACATCCCCGTTTCGCACGGCTTTTTCCAAGTTGGTAATGAAATCCCGCCAGCCGTTGGGCTCCATAAACATGTCAATCCCCGCGTTGACCGCCCGGACCACTTTTTGATAGTAATTGGGCGCGGGAATCTCCCTGATTCCTTCCCAGTCGGTGATGACAAAACCGTCAAACCCCAATTCGTTCTTGAGAACATCGGTGATTAAGTACTTGTGCTCGTGCATCTTCATCCCCTGGTAACTGTTGAAAGCCACCATGATGGTACCGACGCCCGCCTTGATCGCTTCCAGATACCCGGGAAGGTGGATGGCTCTTAACTCTTCTTCGCTGACGGCCACATTGCCGCGGTCAATCTTATACCCGGCACCACCCGTCCCCCAGGTCGCGCCGCCATCCCCCAGAAAATGTTTGGCGGTGGCCACCAGATATTCCCCGCCCATCTCGGCGTTGGGGCCCTGTAAGCCTTTGATGTAGGAACCAACCAGTAAACGCTGGAGTTCAGGGGTCTCCCCAAAACTTTCGTAGGTCCGGCCCCAGCGGACATCCCGGGCAACGGCCACACAAGGGCTGAACGTCCAATTCGCCCCGGTGGCTTTCGTTTCCAAGGCCGTAATCCGGCCGATCCTCTCTAAAAGCTCCGGATCCCGGGTCGCCCCCAAACCGATATTATGCGGAAAGATCGTGGCCCCCCATAAGTTGTTATGGCCATGGACGGCATCCGTCCCGTAAAGAATAGGGATACCCAAACGGGTGCTCATGGCCGCCTTTTGGAAGCCATCGTACATCTGCGCCCAGTTTTCCGCGGTATTCGGCGATGGCGCCGAGCCGCCGCCGCTCAACACCGAGCCGATAAAATACCGGCGCACCTCTTGCGGTGTAATCGCCCCCCGCTCCGCCTGGGTCATCTGGCCAATCTTCTCGGCAAGGGTCATCCGGGATAACAGGTCCTCCACCCGCAAGTCAATGGGGGCTGACGCATCCTTATAGACCGGAACTTCCGCACCCGTTATCCCGATAACGCCGTTGATGAGCAGAACCAGCAGTAAACATGAAAGCACAACCCAACTATGCCTTCTCATTCCTTCACCACCTCTGATTTTTATTTGTTCTGCGTTGTTGTAAAACGTTAATCCATCACTATATTGACATTCCCCATGATAACCCCCTCTCCTGCCGCTACCGTTTTTAAATTATTATGTTCCGTCCATAAAAGATTGTTTTTTAACCGGAACGGGCGTGCACCAATCCGTTCTTGTACGACTTTCTGCGGCCTGAAAAGGATAATGCAGTATTAGATAATTGTTACATTATTGTTGCTTTTGTGATACAGTTTAATGACTATCCCTTGTTACAATATGGTTAAGGAGTGTTAATGCTCCAAAAAAAAGGAGGTTGAAAAAATGAAAAAAGGTTTGTTTTGGGTTTTAAGCATTTTACTCTTCATCCTTTCTGTAACTGCTTTTTCTGCCCAAAAAACAGTTATTACCTACTGGACCCACACCGATGACAACCGCACCAGAATCGAAGAGCGGTACATTGCCGAATTCACCAAGATGCATCCCAATGTGGAAATTAAAAGAGTGGTCAACGAAGCAAGCAAGATGGGGGATTTGGTACTGACCGCTTTTGCGGCCAGAAGTGGTCCGGATATCTTTAACCTTCCGATTGAGCAGGAATATGGTTATATTGTCAACCAGCGCGTTGCCCCCGTTGACTACAGGGCTTTGGGGTACAGAAACCTCGAGGAGTTAAAGGCAGACTACGCCCCCAATACTTTTGACCCGGTCACCATGAACGGCAAAATCTACGGACTACCCCTGGAGGTTACGAACTGGTGTATTTTTATTAACAAAAGAGTTTTCCGTAGTGCCGGATTAAATCCGGAGAAGGATTATCCGAAAACCTGGGAGGAAATGGCATTTCCGCCAACGGGGACGGGCGTTTCTTACAGAAAAGTGGACGAAATCGGATTTTAACCGCAACAAGCCAGGAACACTTTTAAGGAGGAGTAAAGATGAGAGAACAAATTGTCTGGGATAAAAGCCTCCTCTCTTTAGAACCGAGCAAACGGAAAAAAAGGAGTATGGAAGAAAAAAGGGCCAGGTGGGGGTGGTTCTTTGTCTCTCCAGCCTTACTCTTTTTCATCGTTTTCAGTTTTTATCCCATCTTGAACTCGTTTTACTTGAGTTTGACCAGATATAATCTGCTCTCTTTAAAAGCGCCGGAGTTTGTCTGGTTCCGGAATTATGTCTATCTGTTTAACTCGCCAGACTTTTGGAATTCCCTGAAAAGCACCGCCATTTTTACCGTTGCCACTTTCCTGCTGCTGGTGGTGGTCAGTTTGGCACTGGGGGCTTTCATCATTTCCAGAAAGCGATGCCAGACTCTTTTACAGATGGTCTTCTATTCGCCAGCCTTGTTATCTTCAGTGGTCGCCGCCTTGATCTGGTTCCTGATCTTTGATCCGCGGGGCTTGGCTAACCAGTTTGTCAACTTCATCGGCGGAACACCAGGCGTCGACCATAAATGGCTGGCAACTCCCGTGATGTTACGATTGTCCACCATTATTGTTTATTTCTGGAAGTACGTGGGATATTTTACGATCATTTTTGTGGCCGGAATGGGGAATATTCCCAAGAGTATCCATGAGGCCGCCGAGATTGACGGCGCCAACAAGTGGCAAAATTTCTGGTTAATTGTTTTTCCCTTGATCAAACCAACCACGCTTTTGGTCTCGGTAATGGCAATGCTGCAATGCCTAAAAACCTTTAGTACCCAATATCTTTTCACCACTTCGGGAGCGCCAACCAAACCGATTAATGTGATCACCTTAAACATTTACAACACGGCGATCCGTGACTTCCGGATCGACCGCGCGAGCGCGATGAGTGTGATTCTCTTCTTTATCATGCTTGTCCTCAGTTGGTTACAGTTCAAAGCCTCCCGGGAAAATGAGATCTCCTATATGTAGGCCAAAAACCATACTGATAAAAGCACTACAGCACAAGGAGGGTTTTTTATGAGGAAGCACAAGACCCCTTCCCAGGGGCTCGGTGATTATTTAATCAATATTTTTCTTGTCGTTTTTGCCATCTTCATCCTCATCCCGCTGGTATTTATGTTTACTGCCTCAATTATGCCCGCCACTGAAATTATGAAATTACCCTACCCCTGGATCAGCAAGACTTTTCGGTGGCAAAACTACTGGTTTGGTTTGCGCGGTGCCGATGGTTCCTTCTTATATATCCGGAATATCTTCAATTCGCTTGTCGTTGCCACCTCCGTTAGCGTGACAACCGTCCTCTTATCGGCAATGGCCGGTTACGGTCTGGCTAAATTCAAATTTAAAGGCCGGAACGCCGTTTTTCTCAGCATGATGGCAACGATGATGATCCCGTTCGAAGTGATTATGATTCCGCTCTACATGGTAACAATGGCGATGAGGATTCAAGATACCTACCTGGGGTTAATTCTGCCTTTTCTCACCACTGCGTTTGGTGTATTTATGATGCGCCAGTTTTTACTGACTTTCCCCGACGAGATCCTGGATGCGGCCCGGATTGATGGGAGTGGCGAGTTTTATATTTTCAGCCGCATCGTCCTCCCCAACTGCGGTCCGGCCATTACGACCCTGGGGGTCCTCACTTTCCGCTCCCAGTGGGACAGCCTCCTCTGGCCTTTGATGGTCATACAAACCGAATCGATGAAAACTATACCCCAGTACATTACGAAATATATGGCCGAAACCCATACCGATGAAGGGATCATGATGGCGATTGCGGTTATCGCCAGTCTCCCCATGATCATTCTCTTTTTGAAGATGTCAAAGTATTTTATCAACAGCAATCTCTACGCTTCGGCCAAAGGTTAATCTTTTATAAGAGCAACAGCAGTTTTGAGGGGTAAATATGAAGGCAAATAAGATAAAAATGTATGTTTTCGATATGGGCGGCGTGGTGCTCCGGAACTACGATGTTGAACCCCAGATCGCAGAAGAACTTCAGATCTCCAGGGAAAGATTTCATCAGCTTGCCGGTGCGAATTTACTCCTTCTTTCCGACGGTAAACTTGAAATCGCTGAGTTTTGGCGGCGGTTTTCGGCGGCTTACGGCCGCGAAATTCGGGAAGATCTTTTCGGCAAATATTTCGCTCCGGAACTGGACTGGGAAATGGTTGAGTTGATCAAAAAACTAAAAGCGGCAGCGCGCGTGGTTTGCGGCACGAACACGGTGGAATCCCATTTCCACTATCTACTAAACCGCGGAGATTACCAATGGTTCGATGCGGTTTATGCCTCCAACCGGATCGGGGTCTCGAAACCGGACGCGCAATTTTTCCAACATATTCTGGCCCAGGAGGGCGCTTTGCCCCAAGAGACGGTCTTTATCGATGATACCTTGGAAAACATAGTGGCTGCGGATGCTTTAGGCATAAAAGCCATCTTAACGATGGTGGAAAATGCGGAAGAGATCTACCTTTTCCGCGCCGAAGAATTCTTTGCGCCTGATTCAGCAAGCATGGTGAAGATCACGGGCGACGCCAAAAGTGAACTCCTGACTTGCCTTACCCTCGCCGAAAAGGTGGAGGAAAGTACCGATTTGACCGCGCTCTTGTTAGAACAAGGGGTTGAACCCCTGTTTCACCTGACCTTTTATGTGAAAGACGGTGAAGAAAAAGAGACTCCCATCGTGCTCTCGGTCCTCTCCCCCGAATATTTCACCCTAATGGATACCGGTTTCTTAAACCGGAATGTGATTTATTTCCAAGGATTCCTCTATGATTACTGCCGTAACCAGATGAAAGGCCACTGACCCCGGCTTTACAACTCCGGGGTTTTTTACGCTTTTTACCTTTCATACAGTACTTTAATGGCCTCTTCAATCTGGGGTTCTTGGACCGAGAGATCCCGAATGGTACTGGCCTTGTTGACCAGGGCAATGAACTTGTTTAGCTCGTATACAGTCGGGTCCAGCTCCAATTCGGCCTGGTAAGCGGAGAATCGCTTGGTGACCTTAATCCCCGGCAGCGTCAAGTCGGGGAGGGGATGAAGGGTCGAAACGGAGATGATCTTTTTCTCCCCCC